>NZ_JARJHW010000035.1:0-47943 GCF_040560175.1 Streptomyces panacea | reverse complement strand
AACGGGATCGCCGTTACGCGTAGTAGCGGTAGATCGCGGAGGCGATGCAGGCCGGCTTTGTCGAGCCCTCCACCTCGACCGTGAAGGACACCCGCATCTCGATGCCGTTCCCCTTGACCTCCACGAGGGAGCCGACCACGCCGTGCAGCCGGATCTTCGCGCCGACCCTCACCGGGCTGGGGAAGCGGACTTTGTCCAGGCCGTAGTTGACGCTCACCGAGATTCCGTTGATCGCGAGCAGATCGCCGAAGAGCGGAATGATCAGGGAGAGCGTGAGGTAGCCGTGGGCGATCGGTGCCCCGAAGGGCCCCCGCGCCGCGCGCTCGGGCTCGACGTGGATCCACTGGTGGTCGTCGGTGGCGTCGGCGAAGGTGTTCACCCGTTCCTGGGTGACCTCCAGCCAGTCGGTGCGGCCGAGGTTGGCTCCCGCGAGGGCCTTGATCGCGTCGAATGAGGCAACGGTGCGAAGGGCGGTCATGAGTGGGCTCCAGAAGTCGTGAGAGTTCCATGAGTCGCGCGGACGCGGGGCTTGAGCAGCTTCCCGGCGCCGTTGCGCGGCAGTTCGTCGGTGAAGACGACCGTTTTGGGGATCTTGTAGCCGGCGAGCCGCCCGGTGAGGAAGGCGAGGATGTCCTCGGCGGAAGCCTCGGCGCCCGGTGCACGGACGACAACGGCACGCGCGACCTCGCCCCACGTCTGGTCGGGCACGCCGATCACGGCGCAGTCCTCGACCGCCGGGTGCTCGAACAGCAGATTCTCCACCTCGGTCGGGTAGATGTTCTCCCCACCCGAGATGATCATGTCTTTGAGGCGGTCGACGATGGTGAGGTAGCCGTCGTCATCGCGGACGGCCACATCGCCGGAGTGGAACCAGCCGTTCGAGAAGGACGCCTCGGTGGCGTCGGGCAGGCCCCAGTAGCCGGAGACGACAGTGGGGCCCTCGACCAGCAGCTCGCCCCGTTCGCCGGGTTCCGACTCCGCTCCGGAGGAGGCCACGACGCGCACGTCGTTGAAGAATTCCGGGAGGCCCGCGCTGCCCGCCTTGGCCGAGGCGTGTTCCGCGTCCAGCAGACACACGCCGGGAGAGGACTCGGTCATGCCGTAGCCCTGGAGGAAGCACAGGCCCCGCTGCTCGTAGGTGCGGATGAGCGCGGGCGGCACCGGGGCGCCCCCGCAGATCAGGAACCGAACAGAGGTGAGGTCGGCCACGCCGAACCGCTCGTCGGAAGCGATCTGCTGGAACATCGCCGGCACGCCGAACATGACGGTGACGCCGTGCTCCTCGACCAGATGGAGGGTGCGGGAGGGGGAGAACGCCTCCTCCAGGACGAGGGTGGCGCCTTTGAGGAAAGGCGGTAGGCATGTCACATTGAGGGCCGCCGTGTGAAACAACGGCGCGGACAGCAGGCTCACCTCATCGGAGGCGAGGTCCGTGTCGACAAGGACATTGACGCAGTTCCAGGTGATGTTGGCATGGGTGAGGACGGCGCCCTTCGCCCGTCCCGTCGTCCCCGAGGTGTACATGATCATCGCGATGTCGTCGCGGGCGACGTGCTCGTCGATCTCGCTGTTCTCGGCCCCTGTCAGCGCCGCCTCGTAGGTCGCGTCGACGGCGATGAGCCGTCCTCCGGCCCCGCAGTCGCGTGCGACCGCCCCAAAGGCGGGCGTGTGAACGAGGATTGAGGCGCCGGAATCCTCGAGGCAGTGCCGCAGCTCCGGCCCGGCGAGGCGGATGTTGAGCGGGACGAACACGGCGCCCAGGCGGAACGCCGCGAACATGGTCTCCAGAAACGCGGGGTGGTTCGGGCCGAGGAACGCCACCCGGTCACCGCGGCGGATGCCGAGGGAACGCAGGTGGTGGGCGAGGCGAGTGACGCGGTCGTGCAACTGTGCGTAGGTGTACCTGGCTTCCGGGTGGACAATGGCGACGCGGTGGGGGTTCTTGCGGGCCCGTCGTCGGGTCCACGAACCGATGCCGTGGTCACGCATGAGGGAGCTCCTTGGTGTCCGTGGGCGGAGCGGGAACCGCGAGGGGCGGTCAGTCCTTGAGGAAACCGAACAGCCGGGCCGCGTTCTCCTTGAGGATCTTGGGCCGGACCTCGTCCTTGATGGGAAGGGCGGCGAAGTCCTTCAGCCAGCGCTCGGGGGTGAGAAGCGGGTAGTCCGTGCCGAAGAGGACCTTGTCCTTGAGCAGGGTGTTGGCGTACTTGACCAGTTGCGGTGGGAAGTACTTCGGGGACCAGCCGGACAGGTCGATGTAGACCTGCGGTTTGTGCGTGGCCACGGACAGGGCCTCGTCCTGCCAGGGGAAGGACGGATGGGCCATGATGATGGGCATGCCCGGGAAGTCGGCCGCCACATCATCGATGTACAGGGGGTTGGAGTACTTCAGCCGGATGCCGCCACCGCCCGGCGCGCCCGCGCCGATGCCGGTCTGCCCGGTGTGGAAGACGGCCACGGCACCGGCCTCCTCGATCGCCTCGTACAGCCCGTACGCGACACGGTCGTTCGGGTAGAACGCCTGGAGACTCGGGTGGAACTTGAAGCCCCGCACCCCGAAGTCCCTTACCAGGCGCCGCACTTCCCGCACTCCCGGTCGCCCCCTTGCCGGGTCGATGGAAGCGAAGGGGATCAGGACATCGGGGTTGTCCGCCGCGACTTCGGCGATCTCCTCGTTGGGCGGGGCAGGGACTCCGGTCGTGGCCTCCGCGTCCACGCTGAAGACGACGCACGCCATCGCCCGCTCGCGGTAGTACGTGGCGATCTCGGGCAGGGTCGGGGTCCTATGGGCGGCGTCGACGTTGAAGTACTGGCTGGAAGCCTGCATCAACTCCGCGGACAGAGAGTCCTGGCCGCGCGAGGAGACCTCGGCGTGTGTGTGCACGTCGATCGCGGTGATCGCGTTGATGTCAATGCCGGTCATCAGACGGTCCTCCTCACAGCTGCGGGGCGGGGATGCCGTAGGTCTCGGTGAGCTGGCCCACCGAAGTCGGCCAGACGTCCGCGATCGCGTCGGCCGTCCAGCCCCCGTCGGCGAACGCGGCCGAGATCTCCCGCGGGTGCGACCACAGAGAGAGCTTGTCGCCGCCTATGCCGACGCATTGGCCGGTGACGTCCTTGGCCGCGTCGGAGGCGAGGAAGACGACCAGGCCGGCACAGTCCTCGGCGGTGCCGAAGGCCGCGCCCTTGCGCAGGTCGGCCGGGAAGGGTGTGCCGTTCGCCTCGTGCGCTTCGACATGCGGCGTGAACGCCGGGATGGTCTTGGTCATCTCGGTGGCCGCGGTCGGGATCACCGCGTTGGCCGTGATGCCCGCCTTGGCCAGTTCCAAGGCCCAGGTGCGGGCCATCGCGGCGATGCCCGCCTTCGCGGCCGCGTAGTTGGTCTGACCGAAGTTGCCGCGCTGGCCGGCCGGGGACCCGGTGAGGATGAGGCGACCGCCGTCGCCCTGCTCGCGCATCCGGATCGCGGCGGCGCGCGCGCAGGTGAAGGTGCCGCGCAGGTGGACGTGCTGGACCGCGTCGAAGGCGTCCTCGGACATCTTCCACAGCACTCGGTCACGCAGGATGCCCGCGTTGGTGACCATCACATCGAGCCGACCGAACTGGGACACGGCCCGGTTCACCAGGGCGTCCGCTGCCTCGCTGGTGCCGACGGCGACGACCTCGGCGACGGCGCGGCCGCCTTCGTCGCGGATTTGCCCGACGGCCGCCTCGGCCGCGTCGGCGTCCACGTCGTTCACCACCACCGCGGCGCCTGCGGCGGCCAGCGCCCGGGCGTAGGCGAGACCGAGACCGCGTCCGCTGCCGGTGACGACAGCGACCCTGCCGGAAAGGTTCATGAGGAGACTCCTGGAGGAGGAAGGGAAGGGGAGGCGGCGGTCGGACGAGAAGCCGCTGCGGGGCACCGAAGAGTGCTCGCCTCTCCGTGCTATCAGGAATTAGGTTATGCATCTCTGTGATGGACGTCAATAAAATGCGTAACATTAACCTTGAGGGCGACGTGATCAGGAGGCGTACATGGAAGACACCGCGTTCGTGGATGGCACAGACGGGTCGGCGGATGGCACAGACGGGTCGGCGGATGGCGGCCTGCGCGGCAGGACGGAACCGGACACGGCGTCCGAGGCGACACTCAAACCCCAGTCGCTCATGCTCAACTTCCTCGGCAACTTCGCACTCGACGGTGATGTCTGCATCTACTCCGGCAGCATCATCAAGGTCTTCGAACGCACCGGCGTGGGTGAACGTGCCACGCGTTCGACGCTGAGCCGAATGGTGGACCGCGGTCTGCTGCGGCGTCAGCGCGCGGGGCGGAGGATGTACTTCGGCCTCACCGACCGCGCAACGGCCGTCCTGCGTGACGGGGAGCGGCGGCTGCTCAAGCAGGGAGCCGTCAATGACACCTGGGACGGAACCTGGACGCTGCTCGCGTTCTCCTTGCCGGAAAGCAGCCAAGGCCGCCGCCACGACCTGCGCTCGCAACTCACCTGGTCCGGATTCGGGCCGCTGATCGGTGGGTTGTGGATCGCGCCGGGGGACGTGGACGTCACACGCATCACCGGGGACCCGGCACTGAGCCCCCATGTCACGGCCTTCCGGTCCACCGCCGACCCGGTCACCGATGTCGCCCGTGTGATCCACAACACCTGGGACCTCGACACCCCGGCCTCTGGATACCGGGCCTTCCGGCACCGCTGGCTTGCCTTCGCGGAGGGACAGGGTGCCGCGACGTCCGGATCCGATCTCGACGCGCTCGCCCTCAAACTGCGTCTGCAGACGGAGTGGCTTCACATCGTCCACGCCGACCCGCGTCTTCCCGTCCAGCATCTGCCGGCCGACTGGCCTGCCGCCGCGGCGCAGGACATCTTCCGCCGCGCCGACGCCCGGGTCGACGAGACGGCCCGGGCGTCGGCGGAGCTGTTGCTGGAGACGATCCCGCTACGGGGGTGAGCTGCTCCTTGCCGGAGCCCCCGGCGCCGGGGACATGGGGTGCGAGAGGCTGGGGAATCTCACGAATACCTCAGCGCTGCCCCGTAGTCCCCGGCGGGCGCACGACGGCAGCTACGGCACCTCGCCGTGTTGCCGGATCGCCCGGATACGCCCGGTACGAGGGCGGCCCTCCGCCTTGCGACGCACCGCGTCTGACGCCGCGCGCCGATCCACCGGGGATGACGGGCCACCCCTTAGAGGAGTTGGCTGCGGAGTTCTTCGGCGTTCCGCCGGAGCGCCTCCAGCACCCTTCCGCGCATCTCCTCGGCCGAGAGCTGCTCCAGGGCCGAACCGGCGTTGAGCGCGGCGATGACGCGGCCGTCCCAGCGTCTGATCGGAACGGCGATCGAGTGGAACCCCACCTCCACATCGTTCACGACATAGCAGTAGCCGGTGTCCCGGATCTCCCTCAGCACTTCATCGTCGACTGCCCCATCGGCAGCCGTGGCGTTGTCGTGGCCGGTGCGGTCTTCATCGGGGGTGTCGGGATGGGCGAGCAGTACCTTGCCCAATGAGGAGCGCCGCGCCGGTACACGGAACCCGACCCCGCTGCCGACGGGGAGCAGTCGCTGCGGCACGGCGCGGGCGATCATGACAGCGTCCGGACCGTCGAGGACGGCCACGGAACAGGAGACCGTGAGTTCATCGCAGATACGGTCACAGGTCGGCTGCACGATCGTGCTGATGACGTTCGACCGCAAATACCCCTCGGCGAGGCGGAGGATGCGCGGGCTCAGCGTGTAGGACCGACCGTCGGCCAGCAGATAACCAAGGTGCTCCAAGGTGACCACCACGCGCCGGACGGTGGCCCGTGGCAGGCCGAGCTCACGCGCCAGGTCCGCCTGCGTCAGGCGCCGGCGTTCCGCCCCGAAGGCCGCAAGGACGGCGAGCCCTCGCCCAAGGGCCTCGGAGAAGTCCGCGGGGTTCGCCCCTGCCAGTTTCCGCTGCTGCCGGGCCTCGGCATGCGCGGCATCCAATCGACCCATTGCGCCAATCCCTCCTCCAGTCGTAGTGTCCGCCTCACACGTCAAAAGAATGAACTTTCGTGCGACAATCGAACACCCCGGGGTTCAGATGCTAGCAGAAGAGAACGAAAAGATGACCCGCACCGGTCCCGGCACCCGAGCCGGGGACTGGATGCGGCTGTACTGGCAACCCGTCGCGTTGACGGAGGAACTGGCCGGGCCGCGTCCGGTCGTCGTGGTCAAGCTGCTCGGGGAGGACCTGGTCCTGTTCCGCGACGAGAACGGATCCCTGGGCCTGGTCGAGCGGCGCTGCCCGCACCGGCGCGCGGACTTGTCGCTGGGCCGGCTGGAGGACGGCGGTCTCCGCTGCTACTTCCACGGCTGGCTGTTCGACGGCGCCGGCGGCTGTCTGGAGACTCCGGCGGAGCCGGTGGGCAGCCAGCTGGCGTCCCGGGTGCGGATCACGGCGTATCCGGTGAGGGAACGCAACGGCATCGTGTGGGGCTACCTCGGTCCGGGGGAGCCGCCGTCCCTGCCGGCGCTGGACTGCTTCCTGGCCCCCGACGAGTACACCTTCGCGTTCAAAGGCTTCCTCGACTGCAACTGGCTCCAGGCGCTCGAAGTCGGGATCGACCCCGCCCACGCCTCCTACCTGCACCGGTTCGAGGAGGACGACGACTCCGGCGACGCCTACGGCAAGCAGTTCCGCAATGTGTCCCTCGGTACCGACCTGCCCATGACGAAGATCCTCCGGGAGTACGGCCGCCCGGAGATCATCAACGCCCGTACCGAATACGGACAGCGCATCGTCGCGCTCCGCCACATCGACGGTGAGGGGCACGACGGCAACGCCACCCATGTGCGCATCACTCATCAGGTGTTCCCGCACGGCATCACCATCCCGCTCAGCGCCACCATGGCGATCACCCAGTGGCACGTCCCCGTCGACGACACCTCCAGCTACTGGTACGCGATGTTCACCAGCCTCGATGAACCCGTGGACCGCGAGAAGATGCGCGAGCAGCGCCTGGACGGCATCACCCTGCCGGACTACAAGCCAGTCAGGAACCGGTCCAACCAGTACATTTTCGACCCCGAGGAGCAGCGAACCACCACCTACACCGGACTGGGCCACGACATCAATGTGCACGACCAGATGGCCGTCGAGGGCCAGGGCCACATTCACGACCGTACCCGTGAGCACCTGAGCCGCTCGGACAAGTCCATCGTGACCTACCGTCGGATGCTGCTCGCCGCCATCGACGCCGTCGCCGAGGGCAAGAGCCCCGAACTGCTGCTGAAGGACACCGCGGACGTGGAGAGCCTCGGTCCGATCCCGCTCGACGGGATCGGACCGACAGGAGAGTGGGAGTCCTTCTGGACCGAGGCCATCGACTCCCTGCGCCGCGGCAGCCCGTGGGCTCAGGACTCCGAGGCCGCCCGGACCAGTGGCCCCGCCGGTGTGCGTCTTTCCCCGCCGGAACCGGACGACGATCTGCTCCCGCCGCTGCCGAGCACGTCGAGTTGAGGTACACCATGGGATTCATCGAACGGCATCAGCTGTACTCCGGCGAACAACTCGAGGCCGCGGCCGAGATCGTCAGGAGAATCGAGAACGAGGACCTGCGGGCCGTCCGCGTCGTCTTCGCGGACCAGCACGGGCTGCTGCGCGGCAAGACCGTCGTGGCCGGCGAACTGGCAGCCGTGCTGCGCGGCGGTCTGACCGTGGTGTCCACCCTGCTGTCCAAGGACACCTCCGGAACCACTGTCTACCCGGCCTTCTCGACCGACGGCGGCGTCGGCATCGCCGAGATGGCGGGTGCCGGCGACATGGTGATGGTCCCGGACCCCAGTACATTCCATGTGCTGGACTGGGCGGAGAGGACGGGGTGGCTGCTGTGCGACCTCTACTTCACCAACGGACAGCCCGTCCCCTTGTGCAGCCGGGGCCTGATGCGGCGGGCGGTCCGGCGCGCGGCCGATCACGGCTACGAGGTCCTGACCGGCGCGGAGCTCGAATTCCATCTCTTCCGCGTGCTCCCCGGCGATGTGGTCCATGACGAATCGGGTGCCCGCACACCGGAGATCGGGCCCGTCAACGCGGGCTATCAGTTGCTCTCCGAGGACCGGATCGATGCCATGGAGCCGATCGTCTCGGTCTTCTGTGAGCATCTGCGGCGCCTCGGCATCCCGGTACGCACCTTCGAGGTCGAATTCGGCCCCAACCAGCTGGAAGTGACCCTCAACCCCGAGGTCGGCGTGCGCGCCGCCGACACGGTGATGCTGATGCGCAGCGCCCTGAAGCAGATTGCCCGCCGGCACGGCTATCACGTCACCTTCATGTGCCGGCCGAAGATTCCGCGCGTCTTCTCCAGCGGCTGGCATCTTCACCAGTCACTCCTGCACACCGGCGCACTCGACGGCGAGAACGCCTTCGTCTCCGGTGATCCCGGCGTCGTCCTGTCCGAGGTGGGACGCCAGTACCTCGCCGGGCAGCTGCGTCACGCCCGAGCGGCCTCGGCCTTCGCCGTCCCCACGATCAATGGATACAAGCGGTTCCAGTCCTACTCCATGGCACCGGACCGGGTGTTGTGGGCCAGGGACAATCGTGCGGCGATGCTCAGGGTGACAGGTTCGGACGCGGACGGATCGACCCATGTGGAGAACCGGGTCGGAGAGCCCACCGCCAACCCCTATCTCTATATGGCCTCCCAGTTGACCGCCGGTCTCAACGGTGTCGAGGAGCGGTGGGAGTTGGGCCCCGCGGCCGACGAGCCGTACGAGACGGAGGCGCCGCGACTGCCGGCCACGCTCGCCGAAGCCCTGCAGGCCCTCGCTGACGACACCGAATTCACCCAGGCCTTCGGAAAGCAGTTCGTCGAGTACTACCTCGGCATCAAACGTCACGAGCTGGCCCGGTTCAACGCCTCGGTCACCGACTGGGAGCACAACGAGTACGTCGATCTCTTCTGAGACGCCGGCGCACAGGTGCTCGGAAAACAGAGGTAGCACAGCACATGCCCGAAGACACGTCAGACCCCGGCCACCCGGGAACACTTCTGGTCAAGCAGATACGTTCCGAGTCGTCCAATGTGGTCACACTGACCCTGGTCGACCCGGCCGGAGGAACGCTCCCTCCGTGGGAGGCCGGAGCCCATCTCGACCTGGTCCTGCCCTCGGGAACGATTCGGCAGTACTCCCTGTGCGGCGATGACCAGGACAGGGCCAGTTACACGATCGCCGTCCAGCACGAGCCCGCGGGACGTGGCGGCTCCCATGAAGTACACACCGTCCCCCTGGTGGGAAAAGAGCTGGCGGTCCGAGGTCCGCGCAACCACTTCTCGCTGGCCCGCTCGGAACAGCACTTCCTCATCGCCGGTGGTATCGGAATCACCCCGATCCTCGCCATGGCACGAGCGCTGGAACGCGCCGGACAGAGCTGGCGGGTCCTGTACTGCGGACGTCGGCACAACATGCCCTTCGTCGACGCACTCCGGGACATCGACGCCGGGCGCGTCACCGTCGTCGAGACCGACCAGCGGGGCCGCCCGGCCGTACAGGCTCTGATCAGCCGGCTGCCCGCGGGCACGGCTGTCTACTGCTGCGGCCCGGCCTCACTGATCTCCGATGTCGTAACGGCCTCGGAGACAACGGGAAACGGGCTCGTCGTTCGCGTCGAGAGATTCGCCGCCGACCCGGAGTCGTCGCCCGCGCGGACCGACGGTGACCGTCCCGTCGAGGTCGAACTCGCCCGGACCGGAACGACGATCACCGTTCCGGCCGACCGGACGATCCTGGACGCCGTTCGGGAGGTCCGGCCCGATGTTCCCTTCTCCTGTGAGGAGGGATACTGCGGGAGTTGCGAGACGCGTGTCCTCAGCGGGACTCCCGACCACCGGGACGAGGTACTCGGTACGAACGAGCAGGGACGGGACCGCACGATGATGATCTGTGTCAGTCGAGCCAAGTCCGAGCGACTGCTCCTCGATCTCTGACCCGCTCCCCTCTCCCTCACCCCTCCAACACCGTTGTGTCCGGCGGCGCCGGCGGCCCCGGTCGTCGAAGAGGCGACCGAGGCCGCCGGTCCGAACCGTTTCAAGCGGGTGAAGCGGCATTCCCCGACGTCGCGTTGCCTTGTAGGACGGTCGGAGCGGCTGACCTGCCGCCTTCGGGAGGCAGGGCGGCACGCTGCCGACCTGTCACCGTGGGTCGTGGAGGAGAGCTGAGGAGAGCTGAGGAGAGTGTGGTCCTGACCCACTCCTGAAGTTCGTCATGTGTCATGCCGGCCCGGCGGACGAGCAGTTCGTACGTTTCGGGGCTCGCGATCACCCAGGCGGTGTCGGCTGCCTGGCTCCGTGTGAGGTGCGAGTGGAGGGCTCAGGGGGGCAGGTGTGCCATGACGTCGTGGAAGGCGTCGCGCCGGATCAGCTGGAGTTGCTGCCGGTCGTCCGCGATGTCGGTGTCGACGGCGGCGGCGTCCCGGTAGGTCCGCCATCCGGTGGCGGAGCGCTCCGCGAGGGGCCGGTACCCCGGGACGCTGCACCCTGCACTGGGGGCCGGACCGGTCCGCCCACCCTCTCGTACCCGTCATCCAAAGGAGCGGTGACACCGGGAGTGAGAGCTGCTGTCGGCGCCTGCCGCCGGCGCGCGTTCGATCGGCCTCGCTCGGCAACGCTCGCCGACGGGCGGCCTCGTCGCGACAGTAGGATCGCTTTCGCCGCGGGGACGCCAACTCCTGGGCCGCGGCTGCGGATCTGACACGCCGTGAGGCCGCCCTTCACCGCGTGAGCGGATCCCCCTGTCTCCGTGTCGGCCACAGGCCGGCCGCATGGCCCGGAGAGGGCCCTATGGATACCACCGCCATTCCACCGCTGACCGTCGTGTGTCCCGGCGGGGGCCAGAAGGTTCATTTCCCGGGCTTCGGAGCCGAGTTCAAGCGATGGAGTGCCACCACCAGCGGCGCCGTCTCCACCGTCGAGCACCCCTTTCGATGCGGGATGCGGGATGCGGGTTCATCGCCCCGCCTCACACGCACAGCCGTGAGGACGGATACTCGATTGTCCTGGAGGGCGGGATCGGCTGCCGCTCGGACGACGCGGAAACCGTACTCGGGCCCGGCGGTTGCATCCTCAAACCCCGTGGCGAGACGCACGCCATGTCGAACGCGGGGCCAACCCCTGGCCGCATCATCGAGATCATCGGTCCCGGCGGTTTCGAACACAACTTCGGCGACCGCGGCGCGTTCGCCGAACTCGCCGAGAAGTACGGCCTGATCTACGGCCACCCCGACTGGCTCGGCGATGTCGTCGACCGCTACAACCTCACGCCTCCGCTCGGACGTCCCGTCCGCCGCCCGGCCTGGAGGGCATGAATCGCGGGGCCCCGATTCCGCCCGGGGACGGACCTTCCTCAGGGGCGTACGGGCTCCCTGCGCCGCGCCGGGATCGCGGCCGCCAGCCATCCCAGCACCAGCCATGCTCCCGCCACCGCGCACACCCCGTTCCAGCCCCAGGAGTCATAGACCGGGCCGACCAGAGCGGAGGCGAGGGCGCCGCCCCCGAAACTCGCCACCGCACAGGCGGTGTTGGCGGTCGCGGGGACGGTGGTGGTGGTGAGGGCGAGGGTCTGGTTGGCGACATTGGACGCGACCAGGGCGGCATGGACCAGGACGGCGCCCGCGAAGAGCGCGGCCAGTGAGTGCCCGCCGAGCCAGAACAGCGGAACGCAGACGGCCGCGAGAAGATACGCGGAGCGGACGACCACGCCGGCTCCGAAGCGGTCCACGAGTCCGCCCGCGAGGGGGGCGACCGCGGCCGCCGAGAGCCCGAACAGGCCGAAAAGGCCGGCGGTGGCGGTCGACAAGTCGTATCCCGGGCCGGTCAGCAGCAGGGCCAGCGAGGTCCACAGAGCGCTCCAGGCGCCGTACATCCCTGCCTGCCGAACACAGGCGCGCCAAAGGTCGGGGGAACCGCGCACGACGGATGGCAGCGAGGCCAGCCCCGCGAACAGGGGGCCGCGGCGGGAGCGATCCTCCCGGGGCAGGGCGTACGCCGTCGCCACGCCGACGACCACCGTCAGCAGGGCCGCACCGAGGAAGACCGCCCGCCAGCCGTAGAACTGCCCGATCAGTCCGCCGAGGACCCGGGCCGCCACGATCCCGATGAACAGTCCGGCCGTGACCGCCCCGACATGGCGGGCGCGCCGGTCGGCCGGTGCGCGCGCGGCGACCAGCGGGACGAGCAGCTGCGGCACGACGGTGGCGGCGCAGGCGACCAGAACGGCGGCGGCCAGCGCGAGGGGACCGGGTGCCATCGCGGCTACGGTCAGCGCGGCCATGGTGACCAACGAGAGCCCGGCGACCAGCCGCCGCCGGTCGACGCGGTCCCCGAGCGGGGCGAAGACGAGCAGTCCGGCGGCGTAGCCGAACTGGGCGACCGACGCGATCCAGGCCGTGTCGGAAGCGGTGGTGTCGAAGCCGGCGGCGATGAGGGGGAGGAGCGGGGCGGCAAGGTAGATGTTGGCGGCGGTGACCGCGGTGCAGGCGGTGATGAGGACGAGCAGGGGCCCGCCTGAGCGGGGCACGGTGGACGCGTGCTCGCGGCCGGTGGCCCGGGGCCCGTCCACCTCTTGGGGCGGGTTCGCTGGTTGCATGAGCGCAGGCACTCCTTGGAGCGGGGGAGGAGAGACCAAGTAGTAACCACCTGGTTGGTTACTGCTTGGCAGTGTGCTCCGCACGTGGAATTCCTGTCAACCAAATAGTTGGTTACTTGCCCGGCTATGCTGACCCCATGGCATCAGTGAGGGACCCTGAGGCCACCAGGGCCCGCATCTTCGACGCGGCGGTGGCCGAGTTCGCCCGGCACGGCATCGCGGGCGCCCGCATCGACCGCATCGCCGCCGAGGCCAAGGCCAACAAGCAGCTGATCTACGCGTACTTCGGCAACAAGGCGGAACTTTTCGCCCAGGTCCTGGGCAGGTCCATGGTCGACCTGGCCGCGGCCGTCCCCGTCGATCCGGACGATATCGACGGCTGGGTCGACCGGCTCCTCGACTACCACGCGGCCCACCCCGAAATGCTGCGCCTGCTCTTCTGGGAGGGCGTCGAGTACGGCAGCGCCGAGCTGCCGGACGAGGCGGCCCGCCGGGACTACTACGCGGGCAAGGTCGCGGGGCTCGCGGACGGCCAGGCCCGGGGCGTCATCACGGATGCCCTCCCACCTGGGGACCTGCTCTTCCTGCTGGTCGCCCTCACCAACTGGGCCGTCGTCGTGCCACAGATGCGGCGCATCCTCACCGGTGCGGAGGACACGGACCGCGAACGCCTGAGAGTCTCCATCAAGGAAGCCGCCCGCAGACTCCTCGCCCGCTGACGGCTGCCCGGGACCGTGGTGCCCAGCCGGCGCAGGGAGTTGCTCGACTCGCGGATGATCCAGCGCCGTGATCCGCCGCGCCGGCCGGGATCGTCCCGGCTCATCGGCATGAAGAACTTGGTCGCGAGGAATACGCCCTCGCGGCCCTTGAGTGCCTTGCCGACGATCTCTTCCGAGAACGCCAGGGGAACTGCCGGACAGGCTGGGCGCCGTGCCGGCGACCACCGGCCCGCGCAGCCGGGAACAGGCGCGGTCCTCCGCCGCCGCACTCTGGGCGGCGTACCGTCCGACGACCCGGACCGGGTCGTGCGCCACCCAGGAGGGCGGTGATGCCCAGTTCGGCCGTCCGGAGGTGCTGCGCCAGTTGCCCCGTCGGGACCCAGGTCGTGCGGCTGGCGAAGCAAGGGCCCGAGGCGCACGTCACCGTCAGCGAGGACGGTGCGGAGCGGCCGCCGGGTCGATGCGCCGCGCGAGAACTACGTGACCGGACCCGACGGGCAGCCTGTGCCTGGGCCCCGCGGGCAGCAGTGGCAGATGATCGGCGTCGATCCCTGGCCCGGCTCGACCGCCGAGTACGCCCAACTGCTGGCCGGCTTGGCGCCGGAGCACGACAGCACCTGGGATCCGGAGGTCGACGGCGGGCGAGCACGCCGCTGCCGCCGGTCCTCGACGACATGCCGCCGACGCGGACCCCGGTCTCCTCGGTGCGTGTACCTGCTTGGAGATCGCGCAGGCGCGGACCAGGAAACCGGTATTGCTGTCAGAAGTTTTGACAGGCCGTGATCCGGGCCGCCAGGGTCGACGTCCGGGCTGCTGAATCTGAGGCGGACCTTCAACTGTTGCCGAGCAGCTCAGGAACCCTGCCATAGCTTGTATGGACCGCTGTCTGTCTTCCCTCGCCGCCGCCGGCGAACTCCGGTACGACCTCCAGCACGACCTCCAGCACGAGCTGACGTACGACGGGCCGCGCGCCGCCGAGGCCAAGGCGAAGAAGGGCAGGCGCCGCCCCGCCGTCCCGGCCGCGAGGGGCGTGACAGTCGTGAGGGCGCACGGGTCGTCTTGTGGTCAGTCGCGGGGCGCCAGGACGGGCTCCGTGGGGGTGGCACTCGAGCCACTGCCCCCTTCTTCTTCCTCGTTGGCGTCGGCACGTTGGGCGTTGGCCGGCGGCGCGGCGGGCTGGGCCTGGGCTGGCGCCGTGAACAGGCTCACCGCGAAGATCGCGGTGAGGAGGGTATCGGTCGCGCGTCGTGCGCTCATGAGTCTTCCTCAGATGGTGTCCAACGGTGCGGTGGCCCGGTTTGGCTGGGCCCTCGGCACGACGGGGAGCGCCGGACCGGGATCCTGGTGACCGTCACAGTGCCCAGCCGTCCCGGCCGGCGGGCCCTGACAAGCCGAGCACCACCGCGGTTCGCCAGTGCTCGGGAGAACCCGCGGAATGTCGCGCAGGGCCGCCGTTGCCGTCCGGGCCGGCGCGGTTCCCCAGAACTGCAAGTGCGGGAACGCGCTGCTGTCCGTTGCTTCAGCCGATGGGACGTCACCCCCAGGCCCTGCCACGGGAACACAGGACACGCGACCACAAATCGCAGAAAGTGGAATATTCGGGGCGGCCGATGTCCACACTGATCGCATGGAAAGAGAAGACACCCCCACGCCCCGCCGCGAGATCTGCGACGCCGGGAACAAGGACAGCCTCCCGGGCTCCCCGGTGCGCTCCGAGGGCGAGGACGCGAGCACGGACGAGCTGGTCAACAGCGTCTACGACGCGCTCGGCGCCACCTTCGACTTCTTCCTCGCCGCGTACGGCAGGAACTCCCTCGACGGCGAAGGCGGTCCGCTGCGGGTGACCGTCCACTACCGCGAGAAGTTCGCGAACGCGTTCTGGGACGGTGAGCGGTTCGTTCTCGGCGACGGCGACGGTGAGCACTTCCGGCTGCGCCCGCACAGCATCCTCGACGTCGTTGCGGCCGGCCTGGCCAGGCAGATCCTGAATCCTCAGCTCCTGTACGCCAACGAGCCCGGGGCGCTCTCCGAGTCCGTCGCCGACGTCTTCGCCTCCCTCGTCAAGCAGTACTCGCTCGGCCAGAGCGCCGACCAGGCCGACTGGCTCCTTGGCGCCGGAATGCTGCCCCCGGGCGCCAAGGCCAAGGCCCTGCGCTCGCTGGCCGCACCCGGCACGGCCTACGACGACCCCAATCTCGGCAAGGACCCCCAGCTGGCTCACATGGACGACTACCACGAGATGTCCCTCCAGCGGGACAACGGTGGCGTGCATGTCAACTCGGGAATCCCCAACCGTGCCTTCCACCTCGCCGCCACCGCCATCGGCGGCAACGCCTGGGAGAGGGCCGGCCGGATCTGGTACGACGCCGCCACCGGCGGCAAGCTCTCCGTGAAGGCCAGCTTCGCCGACTTCGCCAAGCTGACCACGACCATCGCCGAAGACCTCTACGGCACCGGGAACGAACTGGACGCCGTCACCAAAGCCTGGAAGACCGTCGGCCTGCTCTGACCCCACTCCCGTCCACCTGACCGGTGATCGGCCCGATGCCCCTGAGGCGGTCGCTGGCTGGACGCGCCGACCGACCAGATCACCATCCCGGACACGATGGTGAACAGCGTGCCGAGCGAACCGATGGTGAGCGCTCCAGTCAGCCCGGCTCCGCGTTGAACGTGTTGGCTCAAAGAACATCCGGACGAGAACCGGCACAGCGCACGCTCTGACGCCGATGTTCCTCAACGCTCTACGCGGATGCCGCTGGGGTAGCAGGTATCCCCGCACTCCGGACAGCGGAACCGGGGCCACGGGTGTCTCCGGCCCCTGGCCCCGAAGAGGCTCCTGCTCACCGAAACCTTCACCGATGGCGTCAAGGACAGCGACATCGAGGACCCCTTCTCCCCCGGCGACACCGAGCACGGTCGACCCGCCGACACCCTGCTCCGGAGGCGAGACGTCTTTCTGTCAGCACTCTCCGAGACGACTCTGACCCGCTTCGAGCAGATCTTCACTGCCGTCAACAAGACGCTCGCCTGACCACACTGTCCGGCACATCACGCGAGTTGGACGTGATTCTCGTGTCGTAGGGAACACGGAGCCGCCGACAACCGGCTACGCCGTGCGGGGCTTGCGGCCGGACGTCTTCTTCGATGCCGTCTTCTTGGCCGGGGCCTTCTTCGCCGTTTTCGCGGTGGTCTTCTTGCGGGTCGGCATCGCGTGCACGGTGGCATCCTCGCCGCTCTCGCCGCTGTCGCCGCGGGACTCGCGGGCCTGCTGCACGGATTGCTCCAGCGCGGACATCAGGTCCACGACCCGGCCGCTCTTCTTCTCCTCGCCCGCCGGCTGCGGCGGCGCCTTGCCCTCGGCCTTCGCTTCGATCAGTTCCTCCAGGGCGTCCATGTACGTGTCGCGGAAGCCGGACACGCCATCGAGGGCCATGGTGTCCATCAGGGCCAGCGCACCCTCGATCTCGCCTTCGTCCAGTTCCACGGCGCGCGGTGCCAGCTCGGAAGGATCGCGGATTTCGTCGGGCCAGTGCATCTGGTGCAGCACCATCGCGTTGTCCTTGATCGACAACAACCCGAGGCGTTCCCTGCCGCGGAGCGCGTACTTCGCGACGGCCGCCTTCGAGGACCGTTCCAGGGCTTTCCGCAGGAGCGTGTAGGGCTTTGCCGCGACCTCGCCGGCCGCTTGGAGGTAGTAGGTCTGGCCGAGGCGGATGGGATCGATGCTGTCGCGGTCGACGAAGGCGACGACGTCGATGGCTTTCGCGGTGGGCAGGGGCATGTCGGCCAGCTCGTCGTCGCTGATCGGGATGACGTTGTCCTTGGCCGCTTCGTAGCCTTTGCCGATCTCGGCCGAGGTGACTTCCCCGCCGTCGATCTCGCAGAAGGTGCGGTTGCGGATCCGGCCCATGTCCTCCAGGTGGATCCTGCGGAAGCGGATGCTGTGGTCCTCCGTCGCGGCCAGGAGGCGGATCGGGATCGTGACCAGGCCGAAGCTGATGGCACCGGACCAGATGGCAGCAGGCATACGACCCTCCGTGGCCGGACGGCGGCCAGGCCGCCAGTAGGGAGAACGCGGCGGCTGAACCGCCGCCCGTACACCTGATCCTCGCTCCGCCCGGCCGAGCTCGCACCACGAGCGGGACAGCACCCGGACCTGCGGTCGGTATGGGTCAGGCCACCGACCGCGGCACCTGCCGGACGGATCGCGGTCAGACGCTGTGGGGCGACCGGTCGTCCGTACCGGTGTCGACGAGCGCCGGGCCCTGGTCGTGGATGTGGATGTGGATGTGCTTGAGCGCCATCCGGGCGTCGACCGTGGTGCAGGCCTCCAGGGTCCGCCAGAACGGGTGTGTGGGGACGGTGGTGGACAGCGCCAGGACTTCGCCGAACGGACGGGCCTCGTCCGCCTTCTACCCGGGGGTGTAGCCGGGGCTGTCGGGCTTTCCGGTGCGGTACTCGGTGCAGGGCTGCTTGTCGCTCACCCGGGCAACGGTTCGACGGAAGGGCAGGGTCCGGCACACCGCTCGAACTTGGTCAGCGCGTTTCGCTGTTCGCCGGACGCGTAGGCGGCCTTCGTCTGATCCTGTCCTCCGTCACAGAGCGGATCAGCGCGAAGGCCGTGTGTTCCGTCTCAATTGATCATTGCCGGTGGGCAGTCCCTGACGTGGGCAGATGCAATCAGTGGTGAGACCGGCCCGGCGGCCGGTCTCAAGAGATGTTGTCGCCGGGGATCAGATCGGCGCTTTCGTCTCAAGAGATGTTGTCGGCTGCCCGCGTTCCCAGATCTCCGACCGACTTCCCTGTCACTCCGTTATGGGCAGGCACTCGGTGAGCAGGGCGATGACGTCGTGCCAGGCGCGTTGCGCGTGCTGTGGGTGGTAGCCGACGCCGGGAACCACGGGGTGGTCGACTGGCGGGTGGTGGAAGGCGTGCAAGGCGCCGCCGTAGACCGCGAGGCGCCAGTCGACGCCCGCGGCCTGCATCTCGGCGGTGAACGCGTCCCGTTGCGCGGGCGGCATGATCGGGTCTTCCGACCCGACCCCGGCCCACACTGGGCAGCGGATGCGCGCCGTCTCGCCCGGTCGGCCCGTGGTCAGTGCGTTGACTGTGCCGATCGCGCGTAGGTTGACGCCGTCGCGCCCGAGTTCCAGCCCGATGGCGCCGCCGGTGCCGTAGCCGACGGCGGCGATCCGCTCGGGGTCGGTCCGCGGTTCGGCGCGCAACACGTCGAGCGCCGCGTGGCCGATGCCTCGCATCCGGTCGGGGTCGGCGAGCAGCGGCAGGCAACGGGCCAGCATCTCGTCCGGGTCGCCCAAATAGCGCCCGCCGTGGACGTCGAAGGCCAGCGCTACGTATCCCAGTTCGGCGAGCGCATCGACCCGGCGGCGCTCGACGTCGCTGAGCCCCATCCCCTCGGGCCCGACCAGAACCGCGGGCCGGCGGCCGGCGCCGGCCGGGAGCGCGAGGTGCCCGATCATCGTCAGGCCGTCGGCCGGGTACTCGACCGTGCGCGTTGTAATCGTCGTCATGAGCCCGGACTGTAGTGATCGCCGAGCCCGGTGGGGCCGGTGTTCTGCCGGTGGCAGAACGGCGCGGGAGCGCCTCTGAAATGCGGCGATGGCTCACAAGGTCCGTCACAAACCCCGTCCCCGCAGCAGCGTTATCGGATCACCTGCCCTGGGCACGGTGCTGGACGTGGACCTGCCGGGTCTTGCGCCGGGGGACCGGCGCCTACACGACGAACAAGTCGACTCGACGGCCAGTAGCGGGAGCCCCCCGCTAGCGCAGAGCTGGGGCGAACCCGACTGAGCGACAACATCGCGTGCGAATCAAACTCCGCCCGGGCCAACTGCGACAACGTCACCTGAGACCAGACGCGAATCCAACAAGGTCACCTGAGACAGCGAGAACAGTGGGAGAGACGGGACACCGTGATGGTGAGTTTCGTGCATCGGGGTGTCCTGCGGGATGCGTTCGCGGAAGTGTCCGACTTCCGGTCGGAGTTGTATGCGTCGATGACCGCGCGGGGCGACGCGCTGTTCGAGTTGCGTGATGCCCTGCTGTGTTCGGACGGACCGGTGAGGACGCTGGTCGACCCGGCTGGTGCTGGCCGCGGATGTCTCGCCCTGGCGGCGGCCGGACGCCAGTACCAGCGCTGACCGGTCGTTCTGCCACACGTTCGGCCGGGGCAAGCACCAGATGGTGCCCGGCTGGCCGTATTCGGTTGTGGCCGCACTGGAGACGGGCCGCACTTCCTGGACCGCGGTGGTGGACGCGGTCCGCCTTCACCCCCGGGCGGATGTCGCCGCGGGTCAGTGGAAGACGGGTGACCGGACATCCTGGTCGTGCTGGACTCCGGATACGACGCCCCGCGCATCGTCCACCTCCTGGACGGCTGCCCGTCGAGATCCTCGGCTGCCTGCGCTCCGACCGCGTCATGCGTCGGCCGACACCCTCATGCGAAGAGTTCCTCCTGGCCCCCCCAGGGTGGTCGGCCGCCGAAGCACGGCGGCGAGTTCGTCTCCGGCGAACTCGCGAGCTGGGGTGCCGAGCAGGCCGTGACCACCACGGACACGCGGCTCTACGGCAAGGCCACCGCGCAGGCATGGGATCGGCTGCGCCCGCGGCCGACCCACCGGGCAGCCTGGCTCGACCACGACGGCCCGCTGCCCGTCAACGAGGGCACCGTCATCCGCCTGGTGGTGGAGAAGTTGCCGTCCGGCGCGGTGAGTAAGTGATCGTCGCGCACCGGCGCCACCGGGACGGACGTGGACCGCTGCTGGCAGTTTCCTTCCAGCGGCGCTTCGGCCTGGAGCACACTTTCCGTCTGTTCAAGCAGACCCTGGGCTGGACCCGGCCGCGACTGCGTGACTCGGCCGAGGCGGACCGTTGTATCTGGCTCGTGATCGCCGTTCACGCCCAGCTCCGGCTGGCCCGACCGCTCGTGACACATCTCCGGCGCCCGTGGGAGAAGCCGGCCGAGCCGAACAAGCTGACCCCCGCCCGTGTGCGTACTCCAGCGGGCGCACCGAAACCGTCCCGGCCTGGTCCCGGCAGGCCGCCCGGCTCGAAGAACAGGCCACCCACCACAGGACCGGGACCAAACCACGCCGAAACGGCACCCTTTGAGACCACCCCGCACAGCAAGACCTACCCCAGAGGGAACTCGAAGCCGCCAGCACCGGGCGTTAGCGACAAGCTGAGGGCATCCGCACGCCTCGCGCCCGCGCATGAGCGGGCGGGGGTGATCCGGCGGGCCCCGTCGTCCATGTGGTGGTAAGGCTCGCCACGGAGCCGATCGTTGAGCTGGACGACGCGGAGCACCCCAACTTTCTGGGATGGGAAGGCTGTTCGGGCTTTGGCAGCCTGAGGAGGCGCCGCCGGGCGGACAACCACCCGCCCCGCAGCTCCACCATCTCTCCCGACTCCTTGGAGGAGCCATGTCCAGCACCCTCGGTCGACGCGCGTCACTCGGCGCCGTCAGCCTTGCCCTCGTCCTCCCGCTCGCTCTCGGAACGGCGTTCACGGCGAGCGCCGCCGACGCCCCGTCCGGCGCGCGCACGGTCGCGGAACTGAGCGCGGCGGAAGGCTCGGCCCGTACGACGAAGGCCGCCGTGGCCGACCGGCCGGAACTCAACGGATACCGCCTCAAGACGGTCGGCAGCATGACCATCTGGGTCGTCATCGACGGCAAGCGCCGGGGGATTCCCGGCAACACGTACCTCAACCTGTTCCACTCCTACAACGGAGTGGAACAGGTGATCGACATCGCCAGCATCACCGACGGAGGCCCCTTGTCCGCGGGCGCCATCCTGGCCGATGCCCCGTCGTCGGACACCATCTGGCTGATCAGCAACGGCCAGAAGCGCGGGATCACGGGCCGTGCCTGGGAGAGGTACGCCTTCGACGGGGGCAAGGTCAGAATGCTGGACGACCTCGTCCTCGACTCCATCCCCCAGGGACCGAACATCGACCTCTGATCGTTTCGCCGTGCCGCGCACCCCGGGTGCGCGGCACGGGCCGGTCGTACAGGTCGCACGAAGAGAGATCCGGCTTGCAGCGTGCGGTCGAGAACCACATCCCTGAGAGTGTCGACCTCGACTGGAAGAAGGACTTCTACAAGGGCACCGACGCGGGCAGGGAGGAGCTCGCCAAGGATGTGTCCGCCATGGCCGACACCGCTGGCGGTACCGTCGTCATCGGCGTCGACGACGGAAATCAGGACCACGCAAACGACCTGGCCCCCGTCGAACCGATCCCGGGCCACAGCGGTCGTTTCCCCGATGCGCTGAGCGTGATTCTTGCCGGGTCGACGGCCGCCGGGCGAGCCACTGCCAGTAGTGACCTGGATCTTGCGATACTCATCGGCGACGGCGACGGCGACGGCGGCGAGACGATCCGGTTCGAGGGTCGTGTCGTGGAGTTCTTCGTCCATACCCGTGCCGGTCTCTTGGACCTCTTCGCTGCGGAAGTTGCTGCACGTCGTGCGGTCTTGCAGAGCATGTAGGCCAACGGTCTCGTCCTCGTCGATACAGATGGTGAGGCCGGGCGTGCCCGTGCCCTTGCCGAAGCGGACCTCCGTGAGGATCCGCCAGCGCTGGAACCGCAGACAGTCGAAACGAAGCGGTATGGGCTGACGGACGCGCTGGATGATCTCGCCGACACGAGTGACCGATTCGAGCGTCTTGCGGTGGCCGGGTTCGTTCTCAATGCTGCGGCCGATCTGCTCTGCGACTACCACCATGCGTGGATCGGCGGCGGGAAGTGGCTACGGCGGCTTCTGGAGGCGCAGAGCCTGGGATCGGTGAACGTCGTCGTCCACCCGCCGAACGACTCGTTCGAAGCGATCGCCACAGAGTTCTTTTCCTCACGCTCCGTCAGAACCTGGAAGAGGAGTTCGGCGCCTCGCCGGTCGAGTTCCATGTAGCCGAGTGCATCAATGCATAAAAGATCGACGCGTCCGTAGCGGGCGATGGTCTTGGCCGGCTGCTTCTCGTCGGCCGCCTCGACCAGCTCGTTGACCAGCTTGGTCGCCAGGACGTACTTGACCCGGTATCCCTTCATCGCGGCCTCGGTGCCCAGCGCGATGAGCAGATGGGGCTTGCCCGTGCCCGAGTCGCCTATCAGGCAGAGTGGGTGGCCCTTGCGGACCCATTCGCAGGTGGCGAGGGTGTTGATGGTCACGGCGTTGATGTTGGGGTTCGCGTCGTAGTCGAAGGCCCGCAGTGACTTCTCGCGTGGGAAGCCGGCGGCGTTGAGAACGCGTCATCCCCATGTTCGCCGAGTTGTTGGCCGTCGTCGCAGCCATCGTCCGTCGCCACACCACCGGCGGCCAGACCATCCCGCTGTTGCCTCGTTACGACCCGAAGGAACGTCAGAGCAGCGCGCCCATGCCGTTCTTGTTCCAACGCAAGATCGGTACCAAGCACGAGGTCATGTCGGACACCACCGTGGTGAACATGCTGAAGCGTCACTGCGCCGAGCTCGCCGAACAACACCCTGGCTTCCTTGCGACCAGCTTCACCTCGCACGATTTTCGCCGACTCCTGGCCACGGAGCTGTTGAACAGCGGGCTTCCGATCCACATTGGAGCGGCCCCACTCGGACATTTGAACCTTCAAACGACTCGTGGTTACGTCGCCGTGTTCAGCGAGGACGTCGTCCGGCACTGCCAGGGTTTTCTCGACCGGCGCCGCCAGGCCAGGCCAACCGACGAGTACCGGCCGGTCACCGAACCCGAATGGCTCGGCTTCGAGGAGCACTTCGACCAGCGCAAAGTCGAGCTGGGAGGGTGCACCCGCCGCTACTCGACACCTTGCCAGCATGAGCACGCCTGTCTGAGATGTCCCATGATCAACATCAATCCGAAGATGCTGCCCCGCCTCGACGAGATTGAAGTCGACCTTCTGGCCCGCCGGGCCCGGGCCGAAGCAGAGGGGTGGCTCGGTGAGATCGAAGGGATCGACCTCACCCTGTCCTTCCTGCGCCAGAAGCGGGATCAGACCCGTCGGCTCGCCAGCGTCGCGCCGGTCGACCTCGGCATACCCGGCATCGCGCCGCGATCAGCGGCCAGGCGAGAATGAGGGGATGTATTGCCTTCAGGCGGTCATCGCCGCCGAATCCGTGCTCCGCGAGTTGGCCGGCTCCACCACAGAGGCGCGCATCGTTCCTCTCAGCCAGCACCTCTGGCTCTTGCCGATGAGCAACGCGTTGTTCGATGCGGTCACGGTCGCCGAAGCGCCCGAACTCGACGGGTTCTGGAAGGCTCCAGCGGGCTTCGATCGCCTGCTCAGCGCGTGCTCGAAGGCAGGTCCGGTGGCCTACGTCGAAGCCGACTACTTCGGCGGGGTAGGGACCCAGAACGCTCTCACCTGGGATGCAGGGAAGATAGTCCTTGGACCATTGCGCCTGGCCGAAGGGGAGTCATCGCCGACGACCGGCACGCCGATCTCTCAGGCGCTTCGGCGACTCGGCGCCGCCAAGGGCAATCACGTCGACGAGTTCGCCGCAGTCGGACTCGGCCGCCACCGCGACACGGACGACTGGCTCCCGCCTGGTAAGGCTTCGTGAAAATGGTTCTGCCAATGGTCACGCACCGGCCTTCGGCACTCTGTGAGGCCAGCAGGTGCTGCGACCAAGTGGGATGAGCTGCAGTCCGATGAAGCCGCCAAGGCTCTGCCTGCCCACCACCCGTCAAACAATCGGGTGAGGGACTTCGACCGTGCGGAATTCCCCGGCCCCACAGCGGCAGCTGCGGCACAATCGCCGGATGATCGGCAACAAGACCACTCACCGCACGGTGGACGGCGTTCACATACCCGGCACCTGGCGCCACGCCTTCATCCGCAACGGCGGCACGCACTTCCTCACCGACCTGTTCATCTACGCCGACGGGCTCATCGACTGCTGGGAACTGGTCACCCTTGAGGAGTTCCAGAACAAGCTCCGCAGCGGCTGGGTAGCCACCACCCTGCCGGACGGCGCCAAGGCATCCGCGTTCGAACTGGCCAGCTGGACCTTCGGCGAGCCCCACAGCTACCTCACCCCCGACCTGCTGGTCGCCGAGATACGAGACACCATCGACCAACTCAACGGGCGCCCGGATTCGACGGGCCGATGCCTCGTCGCCGTCGACACCTTCCTCGCCGACCGGACCGAGGGAAACCGCGCCGCAGCCCGCAACGCCTTCCTGGCCATCCCGATCTCGAAGCGCCGCTACGCACTGGGCGACATGGACAGCAAAGACTGGCCGCTGCGGGTGCTGGTGGCGGGACCCGGCGGCGAAACGTACATCCCGGCCGATGGGCCGATCATGCAGGAGGACTACGACAGGGCCGTCGCCTACTTCGAGGAACGGGCGCGATGGGCCGCTGAACGGGCCGCACGCGTCCCGGCAGACGGACCAGTGACCTCCTTCGCCCCGGCGATCAAGCTGTACCACACGTATCCGAGCAAACCGGTCGATTCCCCGGGATTCCGGGGCTTGCGCAACGACTACCCGGCCCCGATCGTCGTCGGCGAGGTCAGCTACCCATCTGCCGCCCACGCATACTGGGCGCTGTCAGTCGCTGACCCCGAGGTCCGGACCGCGATCGCCACGGCAGAAACCCATGCCGCCGCACGCAAGTCCGCGACCGCGGCAGCACAGCGTGAGGGCTGGCAGCACGCCCGCACCGCGGTAATGGCGGCCCTACTGCGCGCGAAGTACGACCAGCACCCCGACCTGGCTGAAATCCTGCTGACCACGAACGACGCCACCGTGATCTACGACGACGCCGACTCGGGCTTCTGGGGGGACAACGCCGGACGCGGCCGCAACTGGGCAGGCCGCCTCCTAGAACTCGTCCGCTCGGAACTGCAGGCACAGCGGGCCGGAATCGCAGGGCTGTGAAGGGCCACCCGCCGCTCGAA
This sequence comes from Streptomyces panacea, assembly GCF_040560175.1. NCBI lineage: Bacteria > Bacillati > Actinomycetota > Actinomycetes > Kitasatosporales > Streptomycetaceae > Streptomyces > Streptomyces panacea. The sequence goes on along the minus strand of NZ_JARJHW010000035.1, from coordinate 22,706 downwards.
TCCGAGCTGCGACTGCTCGATGCGGAGCTACCACTTCATCAACCACCAGCTCCCGCTTGACTTGGCGCAGAGAAGATTCCTCTCGATGCTCGACATCAGGTGGGACCGGGCGACCAGCGTCGAGGCGAGGGACTTCATGCGCTGGATGATGCTGGCCGACAAGCCCGTGCGCGTGCACTGGCGCCTCCAGCTCCGACCACAGACGCCAGCACCGAAGGGGCCTGGCGTCGCGAGGTCGGCACCGAGGACACCGAATCCTGTGACGGGTAAGTCGTCGCCGGGCGTCAAGTACGCGGCGACGACGAGGGCTCACAGCGAAACGGTCACGCGGACCTTCTACGACTTCCACCTCCGCGAGGGCACCGGACCGATCATCAACCCGTTCCCGCTGGACCGCTCCCGCCAAGCCGGCCGGGCGAACGCCCACCACAAGCCGATGGAACGGTTCAAGCACGAGCGGACCGGCCGCTACCGACCCAAGGTCGCGAAGCGGATCCCGCGACGGATCCCGGACGAGATGTTCAACGCGATCTTTGCCGCGCTGAAGTACAACCGGGACCGCGCGATGCTCGCCTTCTGGGTCTCCACGGGCGTACGCGCGGAAGAGCTGCTGACCAGCACGAACCGCGACGCCCTGCCCGGCGAGCAGGTCATCGGCGTGATCCGCAAGGGAACCCGCGACTACCAGCGGGTGCCGGCCTCGCCGGACGCGTTCGTCTGGCTACGGCTCGCCCAGGAGGAAGCCTGGCGCCGAGGGGTGCCGCGGGGACGCAACGCCCCGCTCTGGTGGACGCTCCGGCGCCCCTGGAGACCGCTGGAGTACCCGGCGGCCAGGGCGATGTTCATCCGCGTCCAGGAGCTCCTCGGGTCGAACTGGTCCCTGCACGATCTCCGCCACACAGCGACCTACCGCATGACCAGTGATCCCCTCGTCCGCCTCACCGACGTGCAATGGGTCCTCGCCCACAGGCAGCTGACCACCCTTCAGATCTACCTCACCTCCGACTCCGACGAGATCGTCGGGCACATGCTCGCCCACCACGCCCGTCAGGAGAAGAAGGCCACCAAACAGCCGCGACCAGCGCTGCCCGCCCCCGGCTACGACCCCGCTTCGCTGGACATCCTGTTCGGAAGGCCCAACTCGTGACCACCGTCGAGCACAGCCCGCCAGTTCTGAAGACCGCGGAACGAGGACGATTCGGGGAAGCACAATCGGCGCTGAGAGAGAAGTTCCCCGCTCGGACTCCGGTCGCCTCCGGGCCAGCCACCCAGGCGCCCAGGGACGAGGTCGTGCACCGCTTGGCACAGCACCCCTTCACCGCGCAGAACGAGGCCACGACGAGCCATCGGCACCTGCGGCCGGGCTTTCTCCACCCCTTGCGTTCATGAGCACGCCTGTTTGAGATGCGCCATGCTCCGGCCTGACCCCGCCGAGCGTCCCCGGCTCGTCGAGGTCCGCGGCAACCTCATCGACCGCATCGCCGAAGCCAAGCGGGAAGGCGGCTTGGCGAAGTCGAAGGCCTCGAAACCAGCCTCGCCGGCGCCGAGGACAAGCTCTCCCAGATGGACGCCGCAACAGCCCGCACGGCCACGGCGGTCGATCTCGGGATGCCCACCTTCACCCAGATCGCTGGACGCGCCACCGACACCCGAAGGCGGCCGCCACCGTCCGCTCCATGAGCAACGCGTCAGAAGGGCACGTCCACGCCAGCTTCGCGGAGATAGGACAAAGCGCGGGACAAGCACTCGTGGGCGGTGGCTCCGTCCACCCGCATCGGGTGGCTCAACGGGCCGCCACCAGCAGTGAACGTCCATGCGGGCTTCTGGTCCCGCAACCGCTCAGCGTCCACCCTGATCGCGGCGCCCACACCTTGCTCGCCCAACCACTCCAGGATGAGCAACGCCGCGTCCTCGACGCCGCTGTCCTGATCGATCTTCGGCCACCGGCCTCGACTCATTGTCACCGGCATGACTGTACCGACGGCCCGGCAGTCGTAGGCGCCCAGCCGACTCGCCATCAAGAACGCCCGGTTGGCTGCCGGACGACCAGTCAGATTTCCTAGGCCGTTTCGTTTGGATCATCGGGCTGACCACAGGAAGATGCCTGCGATGTGGAGTCCGGCCAGGTAGATCGTGGCGGTCTTCTCGTAGCGGGTGGCGATGCCGCGCCATTGCTTCAGGCGGTTGATGCATCGCTCTACGGTGTTGCGTTGTTTGTATGCCTCGCGGTCGAAGGCGGGTTGTCTGCCGCCTTGGCGGCCGCGCCGCAGCCGGTGGCTCCGCTGGTCTGCCGGGACGGGGATCACTGCTCGAATACCGCGCTTGCGTAAGTGCTCGCGAATGGCGCGTGAGGAGTACGCCTTGTCGGCCAGGACCGTGTCCGGCCTGGTCCGGGGCCGCCCGCGTGGGCGGGGAACGCGAAGCTGGGCCATCACCGCCGGAAAGGCGGGCGCGTCGCCGGCCTGTCCGGCGGTGAGAACGAAGGCCAGGGGCCGGGAGTGCGCGTCGGACGTGAGATGGATCTTTGTGGTCAGTCCTCCGCGGGACCGGCCGATGGCATGGTCGTGCGGCTCGCCGGCCGGGGCCCCTTTTTGCGGGCCCCGGCCGCGTGCTGGTGAGCGCGCACGATCGTCGAGTCCACCGAGACTGCCCAGTTCAGATCCTCATCGGCGTCGGCCTGGGCCATCAGCGCGGTGAACACCCGCTCCCAGGTGCCGTCCACGGCCCACATCCGCAGCCGGTTATAGACGCCCCGCCGGTTGCCGTACCGCTCCGGCAGGTGCACCCACTGCGAGCCAGTCTGGAACTTGAACGCGATCGCGTCGATCACCTGTCGATGGTCACGCCACCGTCCACCCCGCTTTCGCGACCGGTCCGGAAGCAATGGCTCGATCCGCGCCCACTGCGCGTCAGTCAACGACACACCCAGACCAACGATCAGATGACGCGAACGAAACGGACTACCCCGAGAGCGCCAGCGGGCTCCCCGCCCACAAGGAGGAGAAGCCCCAACTGCCCGCCTGTGCCGGTTAACCGGCCATGGTTGCCACGGCCAGCGCAACAGCCGCACCGCACAGCAGCACCGCAAGCGGCCATGCCAGCGGGCCGCGCCCGGTACGCCTGCGCCAAAGCACCAGCCACAGCGCACACGCCGCCACGAACACGACCGTCACACCGCTCATCTCGCCCTCCCGCCACGCCACCCGCACGGCGCCAGGGTTAGCACCCCATACAAGGAGCGCAACGAGGACGCCGATGGTCAGCGCACACACCGCTTCCAGCAGCCTGCTCATTCGGTGCCCTTCTTCTCCGGCGTGTCCGTCAGGTCAGTGCGCGGGCGGAACGGACGGCTTGACCTCGACGGTCTCCGCCTTGCGGCCGCCTGCGTCCGTGCCGATGGTACGAGAAGACCGCCACGATCTACCTGGCCGGGACTTCTCCACATCGCAGGCATCTTGCTGTGGTCAGCCCGATGATCCAAACGAAACGGCCTAGGTCCGGACTCAGAGAAGTAACCATCACATGCCGGTCGGGTGGGTGGAAAGCCAGTCAGGATGTGCTGCCTTGAGGGCGTCCCTGACGCTGGTGCTTGGGGCGAATACATCCCCGCCTCCGTCATAGGGGTGGTAAAGCCAGCGAAGATCGAGCGGGGCCAGGGTGACTCCTGCGATCACATCGTCAGCTACCAGCCGCAGCCCCCGGCCCTGGCTGGCGGCGGCTGCGATGGACCGAGGCTGTCGCGCCGGGCGTTCCCTGCACCCGACGCTGCCCCTGACGATGCGCCGGCCCCGATCGAGCAGTCCCGCGTACAGCTCCGCCGCCAGGCTGCGGCGACCGAGGCCGCCGCGCTGCGCTGGGCACGTGCCGAACGCGCCCAGCGCGCCGCTGCCGCCTACCGCGTGGACACGTCCACGCGTCAGGAGGGTTGGTCCTCACCACTCTCGGAGGAAGGCCCGCGCCCCAAGCCGTCATCGTGATCGCCGACGGTGGTTGCAGCCCCGCCGGCCGGTCCGCACCCGGTGGAGGATCCCGTCCTGATCGCCTCCAGGGTCCACCGGTCGTACTTGTCTACGCTCAGGCTCAGGCTGGCTTCCGTCTCGTTGCGGATGGACGGCCGTATGTCGCCGCCAGGCAGGTGAGGTACGGAGTTCTGCACGTCGTTGAGGCCCTGTTCAGTCAGGGTTTTCAGGAAGGCGAGTGCTTCATCGCAGGTCTTTCCGGGACGCAGCAGCATCCGATCCTCCCGGCTGGGCAACGAGCTGAACCGGATGAAGGCGAAGTACGCGCACCGACAGCGACGACGAGTACGCAGTCATGCTCGATCGGCATCACACCACGGCCCGTCGCCTGCCAGCTCTGCAGCCATCGTGGCAGAGACGACCATGACCGTGGCCCTCACAAGAGCCGTACGGCTGCCGGGCACGAGGTCGTGACCAGGAGCCAACCATGGTCACGAAGTCCCTGGTCAACCTGGTGGTGAAGCCATTTCCTGAGGCCGCCGACGGACTGTGATCATCTTGGGCAACTTCGGCCTGGACCCGGTGGAGCCCTTCCCGGGTTCCCCCACCGCGCCGTGGTCGGTGCACTGCCGATGGTGCAGCGGGCGCTCCCGTCTCCGGCTCATCGACATCGCCGCAAGACGCCACCCGGGATGTCGGCTCTGCGCTGATCGTCGCCCGGCGCCCCCCGCTCCCCCTTGATGTGCTGGCGGCAACCACCGTCGCCGATGGCTGACCGAACCGGCCGCCCCGCTACGCCTCTCCGCCATCGTGGTCGATACGGGGTCCAGTTCGAGGGCCGCGCCGCACAGCGAGCACAGCCGGTTGCCGGGATTCTCGGCTGCGTCCAGCGCCCGCTCCAGGGTGAGGACCGGCGCTCCGGTCGGCGCTTCCTCGCAGTCGACGGCGTGGATAACGCCCCGGACGGGACCACGCCCGCCGGCCTTCGCCAGCACCCAGCCGGACGGGCGGGACGGCCCCAGAGCCTGCTGGAGAGGTGAGGACGGCTCCAGGTAGACGGTGGGCACGGCGCGGTTCTGTGTACGTTCCGCGTGTTGCTGCAGGCCGTGTTGCCTGGTTGGAGTCTGTGTGTTGAGCGAGTGGAGTCTGTTCTGGGTCGGCGGTGGTGGTACGCCGAGCCCGGCGCCTGGTCGGGGCTGCCGGAGCGGTGGCGAGGGCTCGGTTTCCGGGATCGCGTACTCCGCCACGACGGGCTGGCCCTCGGCATCACCGCCCTGACCGTCTGGATCCTCGCCTGCGCCGTGGTGCTCGGCAGCGCGAGGTCTGGTCCGTACAGGCCCGCCAGACCTGAGTACCCGGCCCGTCCGCTCCGGATGGTGTCATGAGGGTGTGCATGTGAGCATGCCTGCGAGGAGACGTCGGCGTCGCCCGCTCGCGCGACGTCGCGCAGACTGGCCCCGTATCGCCAAGACCAGCAGGAGCGATGCACAATGCGCACCCCGAAGCAGTTGACTCCGCTCGGCGCGATCGCGTCGGGTTTGGCCGCCGGCCTGGTCGGCACCGCTTGCATGGACACGGTCCGGTTCCTGCGGCAGCGCCGATCCGGCGGTGAGCGCAATCCTCTGCGGTGGGAGTTCGCTCCGGTCCGCACCTGGCAGGAGGCGCCGGATCCCGGACAGGTCGGCAAGCGCCTGATCGAGGGCTTCACCCAGCGCGAACTCCCGGATGCCGCAGCCTGGCCGGTCAGCACGTTCATGCACTGGTCGTACGGTGCGGCCAACGGAGCGCTCTACGGCGTACTCGCCGGATCGGTGCGCAAGCCCTGTGGGGTCTATGGCGTGTCGTTCGGCGCGCTCGTGTGGCTCAGCGATTACATCACCCTGCCGATCGCCGGGCTCTACGAGCCCATCTGGAAGTACGACCTCAAGACCCTCGCGGCCGATCTCGGCCCCCACCTCGTCTACGGCGCCGCGACCGGGACCGTCTTCCGGGTCCTGGGTGAGGCTTGTGCCGGCGTCCGGACTCGCCTGCAAGGGTGAACGCAAGCCGCGGCCCGGCACCCCCGGACGAACATCAGGGCTCTGTCGAACCCTTCTCGTCGGGCGGCTCGGACACGCTTGCGGCGACAGTCCGCGAATCTGCCAGAAGGGTGACGCCGTGAATTGTTGGCTGCTTCGAGGGGCACGCTAGATCAACGCCGAATCCCGATCGCGGCAACGCCGCCTGCAGGCGGCGTCGTAAACGGGGTATGAGACCGACGTGTGGAGGTACCCAGATGGCCGAGCTCCCGCCACCGCCGGAAGGAATTGTGCTGGCCCACTTCATCGTCTCGGACGATGTCGAGCGCTCCCGACGCTTCTACACCGAAGTACTCGGCGGCCGGGTGGCCTACTCCGGCCCCGGAGGGCTGACCTACGTCGCACTGGCCAACAGCTGGATCATCATCAACGTCGGCGGAGGCCCGACCGACGACAAGCCGACGGTCACCCTTGACACGCCGCGCGATCCCGACCGGGTCAGCAGTTTCCTCAACATCCGAGTCAAAGACGTCCACGCCTTGTACGCGGAGTGGAGCGCCCGGGGTGCCCAGTTCCTGACGCCGCCGAAACAGCACGAGTACGAGATCCGCTGCTACATCCGCGATCCCGACGGCCACCTGATCGAAGTAGGGCAAACTACCGACCCAGACGGAGACTGGTCGCCCGCTCACTGGCCGTCAAGTACGCGCGCCGGCGATTCGGAGTGAATGCCGGGGTTCCGGCCACACTCGGCGAGTCCCACCTGCCCGGGATGCGCGGGACATGTGCGGCGAAGAAGCCGAACAGGAGCTTGCCCGGCCCGGTGGGGTCGTAGATGCCGGGCAGCGGTCCGGCGAGCATCTCCAGCACCAGGCCATGCTCGGTCAGATGGTCGGCGAGGGCTGTGAGCTCGGCGGCATCGCGCCCGAGTCGTTTCATCTCGTACACCGTGAGCAGGACCCGGCAATGCGGCGCGTGCGCCTTGATCTCCCGGGCGGTCTTCAGCGCCTCCTCGAAGGCGGGGCGGACCTTGATGCGGGTACTGATCTTCTCGCTGAAGATCTTCTCTCGCTCGATGGCGTGCTTGGCGAGCGCATCCAGCTGCGAGTCGAGATCCCCGCATTGGCCCACCCTCGTAACGCCCCTGCGAACAGCAGTCCTCACCCGCCCCAGGGCCAGGCCATGACGCGGTGACTGATCCCCGGTTCTCGGTAGCAGGAGTTCATGCTCCGGATGTGGGTGATCGACCATCTGGGCCCCGACGACACGGACACCGACTGGAGTCCCGAGGCGCTGGCGTCCGACATGTCGACGACTCGACCTTTACGCCCCACAAGCTGCTGGACTCGCCGAGAGCTGGCGCGACCTTCCCACCGAGCAGATCCGTGAGCTGCGACGACACAAGAACCTGACGGCACATCTGGAAAGCCTGGTCGGCTACCTGGCGCTTGTTCACCTCGCCCAGCAGGCTTTCCAGCCCGAGCGCGCCCGGGTCGGCCTTCAACTCGGTGAAGAACGTCCGGCCACCGCCCACGCTGCCCTCGCCGTCGTCCTCGGCCACCAAGTCGTCCAGCCGGGAGCGGGTTATCGCCGACAACCCGGTCCGTCGTGGTGGCACAGAACCGCTCCTCGAAGGTGTTCACCGCCGAGGCCACCAGCCGGATCACCTGGCCCGGGGCCGACGGCTCCAGATGGACCGCATACGCACCCAACAGCTCGTTTACGCGTGAGGCTCGGACGGCAACACGCTCGGACTTGACACAGAAGCGTCGTACGAGACGCCCTCCACGGGCCGTACGTGCTGCGGAACGCGCACCCAGACGCGGTACTCGGCAGGCTCCACCGAGTCCCCGGGGCCGTTGCGGTAGGCCCGGGGGCCGACCTCGTACAACCAGCCGTCGCGCAGCTGGCGCCGGGACCACAGGTGCGCGACGACCTCCTGGTCCCCGGGCAGCAGTACCCGGATGGGCACCGATATCGGCTCGGGGGCGGAGGATGTCGTCACGCCTCCCACCGTACGGACGGACACCGACAGCCCTGCCGTCGCCTGCGCGGACTTCAAGATCTGTCCACAGGCGGCCGGTGGCTCCCTGGGGGACATGAGCGATCACGAGCAGCAGAAGTCGGCCCCGCGCCGCAGCAAGATCCTGGACGCCCTCGCACAGGCGGAGCGGAAGGTGTTCACCCGGCCCGCGCCGAAATCGGCAAAGGCTCAGGTGAAATTCCTCCTCACGCGCACGAAGGACTCGGCGAAGGACCTGGCGGAGCGTCTGGGCACCTCACGCCGCACGGTGGAGCGCTACCGCGCCGGGCAGCTGAGAACCCCGCAGAAGCGGCTCCGGGAGGCGCTGGTGGAGGCGACCGAGTCCGAGTGGCAACCGCAGGTCAGGGCGCAGGTGCGGGAGCAGGCGTCCACCTCCGGCGGCATGATGGTGCACGTTGTCGCCTACTTCGGGTTCACCGCCTCCGGGTCCTCCGACGACGGCCGCGAGCGGCACATCACCACCCCGATCTCGCCCACTTACGCCGCCCGGATACTCCAGCTTCAGGAGGCCGGTGCGACGGAGGAAGAGTTGCATCCGGTTGTCGCGGAGGCCATTACCGAGTTGTATTTCACGGAATGGGGAAGTCGGACCGATGGTCTGCGCGCGGAAATCACGCCCGTACAGTCGATAGAATTCGAGTTCTGACCCGACCGGAATTACCGGCTTGCTATAACTATTCGGCGGGGATGCCCGCACTGATTTGACAGCAGCCCGATCCTGAAATCCGCACCACGAATGCGAGACCGAAGATGACCAGGATGTGGCCGCCCGGCGGCGATACCCGCCGACCTCTCGCCCCCGGGCCCCGCGCCGACGAGCTCCAGGCGCTGCGCGAGCTGGGCACGCTGGAGCAGACCGAGCCCCGCGACGGTGACGAAGCCGCCCGGGACGAACTCACCCGGTGCGCGGGCGGGTACGTCCAGGCCGACGTCGACGGCTGGCTCGCGCACGCCCTGGCCGCGCACCTCGGGCACTACGCGGACCCGGCCGCCCGCGAGGCAGCTACCGGCCTGCTGACGCCGCTGGTCCTCGCGCACTCCGCGCTGGCTCGCCGAACTCGCCCGCCTGGTCCCCGGTACCAACGTCGACGAGCTGGCGTTCGCGGCCCGGCTCGCCACCACCGAGCCCGAGGGTGCCGGCGTGCTCGCCGCGTACCTCACCCGCGCTCGCCCCGAGGGCCACTGACTCCGGCCACAACTGCCCGCGACCCGTGTCACGCTGACGGAGCGTGAGCATGACACCCGTGTCACGCTCCCCTAGAAAACTGTCACGCCCCCGTCGACAGGTGCCCGTTGTGTCCGTTTCTCGGGGTCCGGAGGTTGTCCTGTGTTATCGGATCTTGCTCGTGCTGTCCCGTCATATCGGACCCTGACCAGCCTCACCGCACCCACGCCTGCGGGCCTCGCCACCTTGTCCCTGCCCAGGCCCCTGGCGGTCTGACGCCGCCGCTGTCGGAGGCCCCAGTTACGGTTGCCAGGTGAACGGATTGAATGCACCAGTCGACGTACCCGCCCACCACGGCGCGTTGTTGCCTCTCCTGGGTGCCGACCAGGAGGTCATCGACTTCTTCGCTGGTGTTGCGGATCTCGACGCGACGGACCCCGCCGATCAGGAGCTGGAAGACGGGGTCCGGCTTGCCTCTGGAGCCCGGCTGGAGCAGTTTGCGCGGGCGGCCTCAGGGGACGCGTTCTGCTTCGTCGGCGAGGGCGGAGAGGAACGCCCCGTGGTGTACGTCAGCCTCGATGGCGAGGCCGGACCACTCGCCCTCGGACTGCCAGAGTTGGTGCGTCTGTGTCTGGTGGCACCGTGGTGGCGGGGATGCTCCCGGGCGGACAGCCGGAGAACTCCAGGCGGTCGCCGACGAGTATCGGGAGGACATGCCCGACCTCGACCGGCGACGCGACCGCGCGGCCCGGGCGCTCGGCCTCGATCCGGCCGGACTGCCGTCCGAGGCGGCAGCCCTGGCCCGGCTCGTGGAGCTCTCCCGAGGACCGGTCGCCGCGGCCTGCCTCGTCGTCGGATACGAGGGCGATCCGCTCGATCCCCTGATCGTCAGCACCTCCAGCTAGCGCCGGCTGACCGGCCACCCGGGCCCGGAACCGTGCGTGGTCGGCCAGTTGTCCACAGCACGGACCGCAGTCGGCTGGCCACAAGCGAGAGCAGTAGTGAGATCGGTCAAGGCTCAAGGAGACCGGACACGCGCAGGTCAGGCGCTTGCTCTGGGAGCTCACCGAGTTTGCCTGCTCGGTAGGCGGCTTGTCGGCAGGCGTGCGAGCACCATCGTCGGGCGGCTGAGGCCGCTTCCATGGGGGATCGGCAGAAGCCGTATGCCGGGCCCGTGGAAACGCTGTGGCTGGCGGGAGGTTGGGCGGGGTTCTGCTGGCGTTGGAGGTAGTCCTGGTCTCGGCATCTCTGGCAGTAGTCAGCCGGGCCTCGGCGGCTCATGGGGATGCGGTGGATGATCTCGCCGCACTTCGTGCAGAGCTTCGGCGGGGAGGCAGCTGTGGCCGGCGGCTCGGGGGGCCGCTCGACTCCTTGGCGGTGTGCCATCCGGCGGCAGCGTGGGGAACACCAGGACGGCGTGCTCTTCCCCGAGGTCCGGGGCAGTTCGATTCCGCAGCATCCGCAGGTCGGGGTGCCGATGGTGCGTCGCAGATGGGCGCGTTGGCGGCAGCGGGCGGAGCAGTGGCGCCGAGGGCTTCCGCCGGCGGTCCCCTTGGGCGGGAGCGGGGCGTCACACTCGGCGCATCGGGTTGCCGGGCCTTCGAGGGCTTCTCGCAGGGCGGCGGGGTGACGGCCGGTCGCGGCGGCGAGCCGGCCCCAGCTCGGTTTCCCGCGGTGGTGGGGCGGCGGGCAGAGGTAGTCCCGCAGGTAGGCGGGCTGGAGATGGTTGGCCTGGGCGAGGCGGACGATGAAGGCCTCGACGCCTTCGCGGTCCTGCGGCCGGACTTGGCGCGGGAGGCGGGAGACGGTGGGGGCCGGCTCCATGTCGGGGGTCACTGGCCAGTCCGCTTGCGGGGCTTGGGTGACGCGGCGAGGTCGCACGCAGCCCTGTGGTTCACCCCGGTCACCGGCGTGGACCCCGCCACGTGCGCCGGCGGCTGGTCCGAAGCCCTGACCGGGCGCACCGCGTCTTCGCCGACCGCCTCGAGAAAACCGGCGCGGAGGGCAAGACGCTGAACAGCCTCACGCTGATGCTGGGCATGGCAGCCGAGAACGCGGCGGCCGACAATCTCTACCAGGCGTGTGTGCCGCTCGGTTGGGGCGAGCCCCTCTCCCTGAACCTGTAGCTGCTGCTCGTGCTCCTGGTCCCGCTGCTCGGGCGCGGCAACGTGGATGGCGGTGCAGCATTCGCACGACCCGGTGGCAGATGCGTGTTGCCGATGCAGCCAAGGCCGTTCTCGCCCAGCAGCAGCCGACCGCCGGCCAGCTCTCCAGCCTCGATGCGCTCGGCTGCTTCCTCCCGCGCCTCCTGGTTGCCGTAGGAGGCGATCAGGGGTGGAGGTAGGGAGTCCGGTACTTGCGGTCCACGGGCCTCAGTACGATGTTTCGGCTTCTCCAGCGGTGACATGGCCGCGTTCGCGGAGTTCCGTGATGGGCCCACGCGCGCTCCCATGGCGGCCAGCGTGGACGGCTCGACCGGTGGTGCACACGACCGGCAACCCCGCCCCTGTGCGGGATGCGTACAGCAAGGCCCGAAGGCACCGCTCTTTTCGGTCACCTCTTCGCAATTTCAAACCTCTGTTCGCAGCATCCTGACAGAGTGTCAGTGCGTTCCGTCATGCTGCTCACCAGCCCAGAGCCAGTCCGGCCGAGATCCACTGGCAGACGGAGTGAACAGCAAGCTTGCGGAAAGGGACGACGCGGTGGCAGTGAAGGCGACCGAGGAACAGGCGGCAGCACGAGACAGCTTTGCCGGTGGCCATGATCTTGCCCTGGTGGCAGGTGCTGGTACGGGAAAGACATCGACACTGGTGATGATGGGCGCGGCAACCCGCCGCCGAGGCATGTACATCGCCTTCAACAGGCTCATCGCGCAGGAGGCCAAGGCGCGCTTCGGTGACAATGTCCGCTGCAGCACCTCTCACGGACTCGCCTACCGGGCGCTAGGGAGCCGCTTCAAGGCCCGTTTGGACGCCTCACAGCACATGCCCTTGTGGCGCACCGCGCAGCTCCTCGGCATCGACCGGGACCTTGCTGTCGGAGGCCGCCGGCTCAAGACGACAATGCTGGCTCACCTGGTCATGGAGATGGTCAAGCACTTCTGCTACTCCACCGAGGAGCAGGTCGCAGCGCGCCACTTGGGCACCGTCAAGGGTCTCGACGATGACGGGCAGCAGTACGTTGCGCGAGTTCTGTTGCCCCGTGCGCGGTGGGCATGGGACGACATCTGTTCACCGAACGGCACACTGCCTTTCAAGCACGATCACTACCTCAAGATGTGGGCGCTTACCCGCCCCCGGCTGCGCGCTGACTACATCCTGCTGGACGAGGCACAGGACACGAACCCGGTCCTCGAGGAGATCTTCCTCGCGCAGGACGTCCAGCGCGTCTGCGTCGGCGACCCGGCCCAGCAGATCTACGAATGGCGTCATGCCAAGGACATCATGAGCGGGTTCCCCGGAATGCGGATGGAGCTCACCCAGTCCTTCCGCTTCGGGCCGGCCATCGCAGAGGTGGCTAACCACTGGCTGCGCGCGTCTACTTCGGTGATGAGGCTCACCGGTCACGCCGCTGAACCGTCCAAACTGACCGAGGTGAAGGTCCCCGACGCGGTCCTGTGCCGAGGCAACGCCGATGCCCTTGCCGAGGTCCTCGCCTTCCTGGACCAAGACAGGCCGTGCGAGAACACGGCCGTTGTCTACACCCCTGCGCCGTAGCCCGAGTCGAGGGAATACGGCTGGGTGCCGGTGGGCCGGATGTCCGCGTGGATGCGGGCGCGGACTCCCGGCACCCCGGGCTCCCGTCGTACGGGGGTGATGCCGGAGGTGGCCCACAGGCGTTCCAGTACTTCCATCACGGCGTGCGCGGTCGCCTCGTCGTGAGCGGTGAGGTCCAGGACGACAGGGCCGGGCTCGGGAATCCGCGTCGCGTCGAAGTCGCTGCGGGCGGGGCGGTTTCGGGATCGGTTGCAGGGCGAGCGCGGCACACAGCCGGCCGGTCTTTGTCGGCGGGTAGCGCCGCAGGGCAGGGGCCCCATCGGGCAGCGTCCCTTCATCGAGCTGGAGCCGACCGATCACCCTCTCGCAGTCGAACAGCGGACCGACATCACGATGGAACGCGTCCGTGACATCGCCGAAGCCATTCTCCACCCCACCGACAGCGAATCCAGGTGACGTCGAACGTGCTGCTGACCTAGCGTTCCGCCCATGACCACCCCGGACGTCGGCACTGACGATGAGGCCGGCGTGACGATCCGCTGCCAGGACAACTCGGCTGTCGGTGTGAGGTTCTGCGATCGGTTCAGCTTCGACGAAGACTCTGTGCACTACGCCGTCGAACTACGGGCTCCAGGCTTGGCCGCCCGAGTCAATGAGGTCGTCGCCTGGATCTGGGACAGCGATCTGGTCCCGTTCCTGGAAGAGCTCGCCGCCGGCTACCGGGGATGGGACGGCGAACGGAGCTGGCAGACCAACGACCGCGACCTCGCAGTGTCAGCCGTCTTCCGGTCAGGCGGCCACGTCGGACTGACCTGGACCTTGCGGCCATGGCCGAAGGCCGCCGGCGGCTGGAGCGCCTCGGTGACCACCTGGCTGGAGGCCGGTGAGCAGATGGCTTCCCTGGCGGCCGATGTCCGGCACTTCCTCGCCGGGGAGCCGCAGTGACAGCTGGCATACGAATCGCCTGGACGCTGGGGACACATGGATGGGCCGCATGTGTCGTTGAGGACCAGCAGGCGAAAGCGGAGCTGACCGCGTCCTACATCAGCGACGCGCCCGAAGAGTTCCTGACGGCGGTGGCCCGGCTCGTCGCGGGCGAGACGGAAGCCCGCGCCCAGTTTGAAGCCGAGCCGACCGCCTACCGGTGGATCTTCTACCGCGAAGCCGCGGATGTCTGGATCCGCTTGCTGGGACTACGTCGCGCCAGCGACCACGACAACAGAGGCACCGAGATCTGGTCGTCCCGACTCCCCATCGATGCACTCGCCCGGGCTGTGGTCCGCTGCTTCGACGAGGTGTCTCGGACCTACGGCGACAGCGGTTACCGAGGCAAATGGGGCGAGCACTTCCCCCGCACCGAACTCGAAGCCCTCAGACGACTGTGGAGCGACCGCCGCCATCCGCACGGTGCATAGCCGAATCCGCGCCAGACCTGCGAAGGATACCGATGAGTCAGATCAGGGAAATGAGCGAGCGTGAGTACTTCGCCTGCGTCGGCAGGCGTCCCGGCATGTTCGTCGGCAGAGCCTCCTCGTTCCATCAGCTGACCGCCTTCCTCACCGGCTACGACCAACACGCAATGCGCCACGGCGGACAGGGGCTCACAGGCTGGCACGAGTGGCTCATCGCCCGTCGCGGCCGCAACTGCAACCATGCCTGGCCCGGACAGGTTCTGCATATCGCGCTCCCAGAGGGCTGGAACAACATCGCCGACCTGCCGCCCGAGGACGAGAAGCACGGGATCAAGATCCTGTTCCAGCTTCTGGACGAGTTCGCCGCCGAACGCGAGGCAAGTCCTGGCGCTCAGAACTCAGATTGAGCGAGACGCCGACCGCGCCTCCGTCTCGCTCAATCTGAACCACCGCCGTTCACAGCCCCGACGTGGTTCACCTTCAGCGAGACGGGTCACCTCGGACGGAGCCAGCTGCGCCGACGGCATGGGAAACCTCCGGGGTCGGATGGCGGCCAGGGCTGCCAGTCGGCGGGGGCGGACCTCCGCCCGTACCCCTGATCCTCACCTTGCCGCGCCCAGTTCGCACCACGGGCCGACGGCACCCCACCCCGGCCGTGGCCCGACGCTCGGCGGTCCGGGCCCGGACTGGCGTGCACTCCTACCGGGTGAATCCAGCCGTTCGGTACGTGAGGGACTTGTGACCCGGGAAGTCCATTCTGCGTACCGGACAGTCGATGGGCACGGAGCGTCCCTATGCCGAAGTTCCTCATCCAAGCCACCTATACGCCCGAGGGTACGAAGGGGCTGCTCAGCGAAGGCGCGAGCGGCCGACGTGCCGCCGTTGACCAGGTCGTAAGCGGCCTCGGCGGGAAGGTCGAGACCATGTACTTTGCCTTCGGGGAGGACGACATCGTGCTCATCGTCGATTTCCCCGACCCGGTCTCCATGGCCGCCGTCAGTCTCACCGTCAAGGCCAGCGGCGCCCTCCACACCCGGGCCACCCCACTCCTCACCATCGACGAGATCGACGAGGCGGCCCGCCGGCAGGTGAACTTCCGTGCCCCCGGCCCGTGACGCGAAGCGGTCGGACTCGTCGCCCGTGCGGCCCGCCGTGACGCGAGGCATGGCGACCTCACGTAAGAGCCTGTCGGGTGACCTCTGATCGGGCGTCCACGCCCTGGCCCGCACGCTACCCGCGGAGAAGGCTGGCTGAGTTGTGGGTCGCTGGTTCTTCGAGCCGAGTGGGCGTCCGGGGCCGGCCCGCGGGGTTTGGGCGCACAGGCCGGGCAGGCGAGAGGCTGTCGCACGGCTCCTGCTCGGTGACGGTCAAGAGCGTTTCCTGGTCGAGTGATTGATGAGTTTGTTGATGTTGTGCAGCGTGCCGGTTGAGGCGCTTCTTCGCCCAGGTCACGAGCTGTCTGGCGCTACTCGAGTACGCCGAGGTCTCGGTCCGGGGTGCAGTAGACGCAGGGCGGGATCTGGTCGATGGTCAGCGCCCGCAGTGCCTGTTCGCGGGTGAGTGGCTTCTTCGGGCCGCTCATGCCGCAGTCCCAGGCGTGGACGGTGGGAGGTTTGTCGCCTCTGGCGTGGCTGTATCCCCACTGCGGTGGTGGAGGGGGCACGCGGGAGGCCGCCTCCGCGACGCGCTCCTCGGCCACCCGTATCCAGTGCTCGGTCTGCCGCAGGTGGTCAAGCTGGATGTTGTACAGGAAGCGCAGCTGCTCCAGGCGGACCCGGGGATCACGGGACACGACGAAGCCGGCGGTCAGGCGGCGCGGGCAGCAGGGGACCCGAGGGCGCCGTCGTCCGGTTGTTCCGCGGCCACATCACCGGCCGACGCCGGGGCGGTCTGCTTGAGGGCCATCCGTCCCTCCGCCACCGTGCCCGGCCCGAGCGTGGACCAGTACGGGTGCGTGGAGACCGTGACGGACAGCGCCAGGACAGCGGCGCGCAGCCGGGCCACTTCGCTCTTCTGGTGGTTGGTGTAGCCGGGGCTGTCCCGTTTGGTGCTCTTGTAGTCGGTGTACGGCTGCTTCTCCCCGGCGGCCCATCCGGGCGCCGGCTCCACGCTCCACGGCAGGGTCCGGCACAACTGGTTGTAGGCCGCGGTCACTTGGTGAAGGCGCAGCTGAGCGTCGCGGAGGTCCTGGGGGAAGGCGTATTCGGCCACGGCCGGAATGCTACGCCTGTTCGAATATGGGCGGCGCGGCGCCACCCCGCGCCAAACGGGCGACCACCCACGATCAGGGGGACCCTCTTCGTGCCCGGACGCGGCTGGAACCCTCCCGTTCCTCGGTGAACAGGCCGGCGCACGTGCCGCGCCGCCCGTTCCGTACAACTGCGCCCACCGGCCCGGGGCCGCCGTCTTGGCGCTGCTCGTTGAGAGGGGCATGAGTACCAGCAGCTTCAGCACACCGCCGCCCGGCCCGCCCGCGCCGGAGGGGACGAACCGGTGGCCCGGGCCGGAGCAGAGCGCGGCGCTGGCGGCGACGGGCGAGGCAGGCCTGCGGGCGGCAGGGTGGCTGCGGGACCTGGTCGGCCGGGGCCAGCCCAGGTGCCTGCTCGACCTCGCCGGTGAAATTACCCAGGCGCTCACCGGACTGGACCCGTACGACCATGACACCCCGGAGCACGAAGGGCGGGGCGGGATGATGCCGGAGCTGCGCGAGCGCCTCACGGACCCGTGGTGGATTCTCGACGGCGACCTGCCGCTGACGCCCGGCCACCGGGCTGCCCTCCTCGTCCTGTGCGGCGCCGCGTGCACGGCGCCCGTCCTGGTAGCCAACGGCCTCGACGCGGCGGGCCTGCGGGCGGTGTGCGAGGTGATCGACCACACCATCGGCGCGGACCCCGGCCCGGCCGAACCAGCGTGCTACTCAGGGCCGGTTGAAGATGGTGTGCGTGCCGACGCGACGCCAGACGATGTGCTGCGTGCCTTCTCTGAACAAAGAGTTCATCAAGCGGCCGGGGTGGCCTTGTGGAGGTTCGTCCACGAAGCGCGGCGGCTATGAGCTGCTCCGTAGAGGTCCGAGATCGTGTTGGACGCGCGTGAGTCGTACGCCGTGCGTCGAAACGAACTTGCCACTCGACCGCTCTACGGGATGACATGCCCATATGAGCAGAATGGCGCAGGTGCTAGTCCTTGCACGGTATGAGGACGAGGTGATGGAGCCGCTGACGCGGGTCGACGAGACGCGTACTTGGCGCGGCTGTTTCGAGCGGATACCGGACTGGTTCGTCGGCGGGTGGTATCTCGAGTTCTTCCGCGAGAGCCAGCGTCGCGGGGTCCTCGCAGACCTGGAGGCGCTGCCGTGGAACAACCCGGAGTGCGTGCAGGTCATGCTCCACGACGAAGACGACGACTGCTTCGGGCTGTGGATGTTCCATGATGGGGTGCTGGCCGAGGTATCGATTCCGCGCACACAGCGGGTCCACACCCCGCCACCGCCGTGGTGGGACGACAGTCCCCGACCTGGATACCTACAACGAACAGACGGACCGGACGCAGAGGCGCTATCGCTGCACTCCCCCGAGCACGAACACGACCCACGACTTTGCTGGTAACGAGAACATGACGGGACAGCCCATGCGAACTCGCTACTCGGTGACTTCGCTGGTGCGGGCGGTGAGCTGGGTGAGGTTGGGTAGGCCCAGGAAGACGGGGGACTGCTTCTTCTCCTGCTGGGCCTCGATCTGGGCGATCTTGTCTTCGGCGGCGGCGAGGCTGGTGGACAGGCCTTCGACTTCGCCGAGCCATCCTTCGCGTTTGGCTTCGGCGATCCTGTCTTTGAGGTTGTCGCGGATCTCTTCCAGGCGGGGCTTCTCGTCCAGGGCGACGATCAGGACCGGGCAGCGGACGCAGGCGTGTTCGTGGATGTCGGTTCCGTAGGCCCGCCCGCACTCGCCCAGCGCCAGCTTCCTCCGCTCGAAGTGGGACAGGAACTCCTGCCATTCCTCGGCGGTGACAGCCCTGTATTCCTCGGCTGGGTGGCTTTGTTCACGAGAACGGACAGCAGATGTTCACCACTTCGGGAGGCATCTGAGCGAACCGTGGGAATCGAACTGCTTGCACATCGAGGCGTCGGCCGTGAGCCGACTCGGCCTGGACAAGGGCGGCCCCGCCGGGCGGAATGCCGAGCGGGGCCTAGGAATCACCGGCGCTGTTCACCAGCGGTGCAGATTTACGGGACGACGATCCCGAAGGCCTGGTCTACCCACTTGTTCGGCATTCCCGTGATGACGTGAATGGTGTCCGCGCGGCCTCCGCAGTCAGGGTGCGGCCAGTACGAGATGCGGATCCCGTACTCGAAGGAGGTGTACTGGAGGGTCGCTACCGGGACGAGCTTGGTGAGGTCCAGGTCTTTGTCCTCCAACTCGACGCAGTACTTTCCGACGGCAGGTTTCGTGACGCTGCTGATTCCCTTGGACCGGTTGATGCTTCCGTCGGAGTTGACCACCGCGGCGGCCTGGGCGTACGGGGCCGTCGCCTTGGCCCCAGGGGCGGCTGCCGCTCCAGCCACCCCGGCGCACACGCCTCCGGTCACGAGCGTGAGCGCGGCTGCCACCCAGACTGCTGTGCGCGTTCTTTTGCTGCTGTTCTTGAGCATGCGGAGTGAGTCCTTTCAAAGGAACGTCCGCCGGCTTCAATGAGCCCGGCCACTACGGACCGTAGGAGCTCGCGCCGCTCCATTCGTGACTTTCATAGACAAACCCACCGTAAGAGCGAAGTGGAAGCTCACCGCAGGCGCTCGGGTATCACGTTAAGTCGCCGGAATACGGTCCTGCTCGACCCTGGACGTACTGCCACCTCACAAACGGAAATCGAACAGTCGCCGACCGCAGTGCCTCCCGAAGTGGTGAACATCCGCTGTCCGTTCTTGTGAACAAAGCCAGCTGGGCGGAGGTCGGGGCGACGGGCGATGAAGGCGCGGTGCGCTTCGAGCGCATCGACGGGGTAGATGGCTAATGGTGGAGTCGGGTATTGGAACTCTCGGAATGCCTGGCCGTTGAGGCCCTCCAGTCGTCCCATTGCTATACGTTTGTTCGATCTTGATAGCTCGTCTTGAGTAGGTCCCGTCGGCGCTGGCCGAGGTACCAATTGGCGGACTCGTCAAGGTCGATCGTGGTTCTGATTACGGTGGACTCGCCAGAGTTCGCCTCGGCGAGGACCTCTCCTCTCGGTGAGATGATCATGCTGGGGCAGTGCTGGTGAGGATCTGCCACGTTGGCTGCCAGGACGAACCGTTGGTTCTCCGCTGCGCGGCTGATGAGGTGGCTCCGCCAGACCCCTGCGGGCTCGGAGGGGTTGGCTGCATGGGTGAGGTAGATGAAAGCCTGTGCTCCGCGGTCGGCTAGATGCTGCCATTGCTCGGGGAAACGGATCTCCCGGCAAATCTGGACGCCGAGCGTGATGGGTCCGCTCGCCAGGTGGATCGTGAGCGTCGAGAGCTCAGAGCCTGCACCGAGTTGACCTCGCTCGTTCATCGCCAGGTTTATCTTCCGGTAGGTCCAGCGGGTGCCGTCCGGAGAGAAGTAGAGGGCGGCATTGCTCCAAGCACCACGTTCGAATAGCAAAGTGCCGCAGAACAGGTGGATGGCTCTGCGCTGAGCTAGCTCTGCGAGGCAGTCCATGGCATGCGCGAGGGCCGAGGGCGGTAGGCGTTCGAGGGCTGAGAGGTCGGCGCCGTAGCCGGACAGCGCACCTTCGGGGAGTACGACGATCTCGTCTGGCTGGACGTCTGCCAGGAGCGAGGTGATGGCCGCGAGATTATGCTCGATGTCCCAGGTGATGGGAAATTGCGCGATCGCTATGGAGGCTTTCATCAGTCCTTCTTTCGGCGGCTGATCTCGGCTGCGTAAGCGGCCCAGTCGCCGCCGGATGCCTTCTGCCACTGGACCGCGACTTGGATGTGGACTCCGGGCATCCGGGCGAGGAGGGCGGAACCGCTGTGATCAAGCATGCCGAGAAGCTAACAGACAACCCCTCTGAGCTGCGAAAACGTCGAAGTTAGTTCAGTCAACACGCCCCGTATCCGCTCGGTCCCGTATGACCAGGTCGCCCGCCCGCCTCCGGACCACGTGAGCTCGTAGACGCCCGGTGCGCAGCGGACACCCTTGATACGCAATCCGTCCCGGAACCCGCTTCCGGCGCGGAGATCGGGCACGAAGGCGCGGGTGACGACGCGATGGAACGCGCGGCGCGGTTCGGGGATGAGGCGGTTCAGGTCGGCGGTGAAGCGGGGCAGGGCCTCGTAGGTGGGCACGGCGAACTCCTCCGGAAAGCACGAAGCCCCCGGCCCCCGGCCCCCGGCCCCCGGCCGGTGGCCGGGGGCGGTGGTGGCTCCCAGAACGTCTGGGGCCGGGCGGCCTCGCAGCTGGCGCAGCGGTACGGGTAGAACCAGACGCGGGCCGGGTGGTCCTGCTGGGCGGAGGGGCGGGTGCTGCGGAACTCCGGCCGGAGCGGTCGCGAGCAGAGCGGGCAGGCGGCTGCGTGGATCAGTTCGTTCGTCATGCGGCGGACTGTGCACACGTCGGCGGCTTACCGTCTCGGGCTGGTGTGATGGCCCGCCTGGCGGGCGCTGCGGCAAGGAATCTGGTGATGGCTTCCCGCCAGGCGGGAAGCGCCCCCGGTCACGCTTTTGCGCAGCTCATGGGCGGTGTTCCATGGCCCGATGCTCAGCGCGAAGAAGGTCGGCCCGGGTGGGTGGCAGTACTACTTCCGCAGCGTGACGGTCGGCGACGGCCACCGCCCTGCGGGCAAGGCGCTGCGCGCCGCCCAGGACGAAGCCGGTGTTCCGCCCGGCGTCTGGAAGGGGCGGGGACTTGCCGCGGTCGGGCTGGCGGCTGGGGACGTGGTGACCGAGCGGCAGGCTGAGCTGCTCCTGGGGCAAGGCCGGCACCCGGACGCCGACCGGATCGAGGGCGAGCTCCTGGCGGATGGCAAGAGCCCGGCGAAGGCCCGGCGGGCGACCGTGCTGGGCAGGCCCATCGAGCACAACCAGTCACCCAAGACCGAGGACGCCAAGGAGCGCTCGCCGTGGCTGGCCCTGGACTTGGTGTTCCGGGCGCCGTCGACCGCGCAGATCTCTTGGGCGCTCATGGATGACGAGCACCGCCTGGTGCTGGAGCTGTGCCAGGACATCGCCCGGGACAAGGCGCTGGCGTGGCTGGAGGACTCGGTCGCACAGATCCGCTGGGGAAGCGGCGGCAAGCACCGCAAGCCGATCCGGGACGGGCTGGTCGTCGCGGTGTTCCGGCACTACGAGTCGAGAGCCGGACAGCCCCTGCTCCATGACCACGGCCTGGTGTCGATCCGCGCCCGGCGGCCGGACGGAAAGTGGGGGAACCTGTCGGCGGACTCGATGCTGGAGAACATCGTCGCCGCCGGCACCCTCTACACCCTGTACTTCATGGAGGAGGTGTCCGCCCGGCTCGGGTGGGCGTGGGAGCCGCGCGAGGTGACGCCCGGCAAACGGCCGGTCATGGAGATCGCGGGGATCGCCCAGCGGCTGATCGGCTGGCAGTCGACCCGCCGTCAACAGATTGAGGATGCGATGCCCGCCCTCGTGGCTGGCTACGAGGAGAAGCACGGGCACCCGCCGGGGGAGCGGGCCGCCTACGGACTGGACTGTCAGGCCGCCGACCGTACGCGCCCGCCCAAGCGCACCGTTGCGCGGTCACTGTCCGAACTGCGCGACGGCTGGAGGCGTTCGGCGATCCGGAAGGTGGGCGCCTGTACCGTCTACCGGCTCGCGGTCCGGGCGAGGGCGGCGGCCGCGGCGGTGTGGGCCCGGGTGCGGCCGGCTGTCGATATCGCGCTGGCCGCCGTCGAAACCGTCGCCGTGGTGTACGTGATGCACGGCGCGTTCAAGCGCCACCATCTGCTCGCCGAAGCCCGACGGCACCTCTCCTACGTCCTGCGCGGCCGACCCCACCAGCCGGGCCTGGACGAACAGATCGTGCAGGCGGTCGTCGACTACTACACCCGACCTGTCGGGCGGGGCCGGATGATGACCGCCGACCTGCGCGCCCTGTACCCGCGCGACACTGAGGACCAGGCCGTGCTGCGCCCGCTGACCCGCAACCGGACGGCTTCCCGATACGAGCGGGCCCGCCTCGCCGCCGGTGCTCTGACCGCCCGGGTGAACGCCGCGCGACGCTCACGCCGCCTGGGCTCCCGCACCCTGCCGCACACCGTGACCGTGCCCGCCACCCCGGCTCCGCGACGGCGCCCGGACCGCACGGACCGGAAGGCCGGCCGGGACCAGGAGCAGGCGACCGATGTCCTCACGATGGAGCACACCCGGCAGTTCGCCCTGGCCGCCGCCACCAGACTCCGGAACGGAATGCGG
>NZ_JARJHW010000349.1:0-2550 GCF_040560175.1 Streptomyces panacea | reverse complement strand
AGACAGCGGCGGGAGGCCGTGACCGTACGGGCACCGCCGCCGGGGCCCGTACCGTATCGCCGCTCTGGACGTTCGGGCTCCTCCGCTCCGAGCTGACCACCACCTTCCGCCGCTGGCGCACCCTCGCGCTGCTGGGCGTGCTGGCCGCCGTACCGGTCCTGATCGGCATCGCCATCAAGATCGAGACGAGCGACGGCGGCCCGGCCGGGGCCGGCGGGGGAGGGGGCGGCCCGGCCTTCCTGACGCAGATCACCAACAACGGGCTGTTCCTGGTCTTCGCCGCGCTCGCCGCGACGCTGCCGGTCTTCCTCCCGATGGCGGTCGGCGTCATCGCGGGCGACGCGGTCGCGGGCGAGGCGAACGCCGGCACCCTGCGCTATCTGCTGGTCGCGCCGGCGGGCCGGACCCGGCTGCTGCTGGCCAAGTACGCGGCGACGCTTGTGTTCTGCCTGGCCGCGACCCTGGCGGTGGCTGTCTCCGCGCTGATCGTGGGGGCGCTGCTCTTCCCGATCGGCGAGGTCACGACGATCTCCGGCACGCGCATCACCTTCGGCGACGGGCTGGTCAGGGCGGTGCTGATCGCGCTGCTCGTCGCCGCCTCACTGATCGGTCTGGCGGCGCTCGGCCTGTTCGTCTCCACCCTCACCAACAGCGGCATCGCGGCCATGGCGACGACGGTCGGGCTGGTGATCACGGTGCAGATCCTGGACACGATCCCGCAGCTGCACGGCATCCACCCGTATCTCTTCCCGCACTACTGGCTGTCCTTCGCCGATCTGCTCCGCGAGCCGTACTACTGGGACGACGTGCTGAGGAATCTCGGCCTGCAGGGCGTGTACGCGGCCGTGTTCGGCTCGGCGGCCTGGGCGCGTTTCACGGCGAAGGACATCAGTGCGTGAGGTCAGTGCGTGGGGTGAGTGGGTGAGGTCAGCGGGTGAGGACGGTGCCGGTCAGGTCCCCAGCGCCCAGATCGCGTAGGCGACGGCGTCGCTGTTGCGGTCCAGCGCCGTGTCGTTGATGCTCGCCGTCGTGTCGCACGACGAGTGGTAGCAGCGGTCGAAGGCCTGGCCGGCCGTGCCGCCCCACTTCTGGACCTGGGCACTGGTCTTCGTACGCCCGGCGCCGGTGAACAGCCCGCCGACCGGTACGCCGATGCTCATGAAGGAGGCGTGGTCCGAGCGGCCGTCGCCCTCGGTCTCGATCTCCGTCGGGACGCCGAGTCCGGCGAAGTAGGTCTTGAAGGTCTGCTCGATGACCGGGTCGTCGTCGTAGACGAAGTAACCGGCGTTCGACGAGCCGATCATGTCGAAGTTGAGATAGCCGTCGAGCTTCGCGCGCTCGGTGGAGGGCAGGTTGTTCGCGTAGTAGCGGGAGCCGACCAGCCCCAGCTCCTCCGCGCCCCACCAGCCGAACCTCAGATGCTTCGTCGGCTGGAGCCCGGCTCTGGAGACCGCGAGCGCGGTCTCCAGTACGGCGGCGGAGCCGGACCCGTTGTCGTTGATCCCGGCGCCCGAGGTCACCGAGTCGAGGTGGGCCCCGGCCATCACGACCTGGTTGGGGTCGCCGCCGGGCCAGTCGGCTATCAGGTTGTAGCCGACGCGCCCGCCGGAGGTGAACTGCTGTACGGAGGTGGTGAACCCGGCCGCGTCCAGCTTGCCCTTCACGTAGTTGACCGACGCCAGATAGCCGGGGCGGCCGTGGGCGCGGTTGCCGCCGTTGGCGGCGGCTATCGAGGAGAACTGGGTGAGGTGCGCCTTGACGTTGGCGAGGGATATGTCGGGGGCGGCGAGCGCCGTCGTGGCCGTGGCCGTGGTCGCGGCCGGTGACGCCGTCGCGGCGGGCGCGACGGACGCGAGCAGCCCGCCGATCGCGAGCGCGCCGACGAGGGCGGTACGTGCGGGAACGGAGAGCTTGGAGAGCTTCATGTGGGGGCTCCGGATTCCGTATGAGGACTGACGGAAGGTGGTGCGCACGATGCGTGCTGATGGTCAACGCACGCTTGACTCAGCGTCAAGAGCGGGAATCGGACACGAGTGTTCGACTTGCGGATACTTATGCTGCTGACATGCGACCCACGTTGTTCACCGTCGACCTGCCCGGACCCGGGCGTCTGAGCACCATGGCCAAACCTCGGGGAGCGGACTGGCTGGCGGACGAGATGCGGGGCCTGCGCGACGCGGGCGTCGACGTCCTGGTCTGCGCACTCACGGCCGCCGAACGCGACGAGTTGGGCCTGTCCGACGAGGAACGGGCGGCCGGGGCGGCCGGCCTGCGCTTCGTCTCCGTCCCCATCCCCGACCGCACGGCCCCCGACCCGGCCGAGGTCCTGCCGACGCTGCGCGACCTGGCCGCCCGACTCGCGGACGGCGCGCACGTGGTCACCCACTGCCGGGCCGGCATAGGCCGCGCGTCCCTGCTGGCGGCCGCCCTGCTGATCCTGGGCGACACCGACCCGGACACCGCGTGGGCCGCCCTGGAGAAGACCCGCGGCCTCGCCGTCCCGGACACCCCCGAACAGCGGGAGTGGACTCTGCGGCTGCCCACGTCCGC
>NZ_JARJHW010000348.1:0-2610 GCF_040560175.1 Streptomyces panacea | reverse complement strand
CCGAACCCACCTCCGCCCTGAGCGCCTTGCTGCGTCCGCTGCTCGTGCACGACGGGCAGCGGGAACGGGGGCGGTCATGACCGGAGAGCCGAACGAAAGGACCGCTGTGAGCGAGCTGGACACCCGCATCGCCGTGATCGGCCTCGCGGTACGGCTCCCGGGCGCCGAGGACGTCGTCGACCTGACGGCCCTGCTGGGCCGCGACGGGGTCGAGGTCGGTGAGGTCCCGCCGAGCCGGTGGGCCCGCGAGCTGTACCGGGGCGAGGGGCCCCACCAGGGCACGCACCACCGGGGCGGCTTCCTGGTGGACCCGTTCTCCTTCGACCACGAGGCGTTCGGCATGACCGCCGGGGACGCCGTGCTCCTCGACCCCCAGCAGCGAGTGATGCTGGAGGTCGGCGCGCGGGCCCTGGAGGACTCCGGGTACCTGGGGACGCGCCGTCGCCTGGACGCCGCCGTGTTCATCGCCGCGCGCATGAACGCGTACGGATTCGACCAGGGCCGGGGCGCGGTTCCGCCCGGACCGGCCGGCCCCGTCGGCATACCCGGACCGGCCGCCCTGTGGGGTCGGTCGCAGAACTTCATGGCGGCCTGGCTGTCCGACCGCTTCGACCTGGCGGGCCCGAGCCTGGTGGTCGACACCGCCTGCTCGTCCTCGCTCTCGGCGGTCTGGCTCGCCTGCCAGAGCCTCGCGGCCGGGACCTCCGAACTCGCCCTGGTCGGCGCCGTCGACCTGCTGATCGACCCGCTGACATTCGTACTCCTCTCCCGTACCGGGGCGCTCTCGCCGGACGGCCTCTGCCAGACCTTCGACAGCAGGGCCAACGGCTATGTGCCCGGCGAGGGAGCCGCCGCCCTGGTGCTGAAGCCGATGCCGGCGGCGCTGGCCGACGGCGATGTGATCCTCGGAGCCATCAGCGGGGTCGCGGTCAACAACGACGGCCGCACCATGGGCGTCACCACACCGAACCTGGAAGCCCAGATCGACCTGCTGGGCAAGGTGTACGAGACCATCGACCCGGCGACCGTCCAGTACGTCGAGGCACACGGCACCGGCACCGCCATCGGCGACCCGATCGAAGTGCGGGCGCTCACCGAGGTGTTCGCGAGGCACGGCGTCGCCCGGAACTCCGTCGCGCTCGGTTCGATCAAGCGCCGGATCGGCCATCTGCACTCGGCGTCGGGGCTCGCCGGACTCGCGAAGATCATCCTCGCGATGCGCGAGGACACCGTCCCGGCGGTGGCGGTGGAGTCACCCAACCCCCGCCTCAACCTCGCCGACAGCCCCTTCCACCTGTCCGGCACGCGCCTCCCCTGGCCCGACGCCCCGGTGCGCCGGGCCGCGGTGAGCGGATTCGGCTTCGGCGGCACCAACGCCCATGTGGTGGCCGAGGCCGCCCCCCGAACGGACCGCGCCCTCGCCGGGTCGGCAGGGCCCGGCGGACGGCCCATGCCGGTCCATGTCCTGCCGCTGTCCGCGGACACCCCGTACGCGCTGCGGGAACTGGCCGCCCAGTGGCTGGAGTTCCTGCCGGCCCTGACCGACGGGCCCGGCGAGCTCGCCGACGTATGCGCCACGGCCCGCCTGGCCCGGCCCCACCGCACCGAGCGGCTGGCCGTCGTCGGGGCGGACGCGGTGCAACTGGCCACCGTTCTACGCGCATGGCTTCTGCGGGCCGACGCGCGGGACCGTACTGTCGGCCGCCCCCGCACCACCGTGTCCGTACGTCCCGAGGCTGCCGGGGCCCCGGCCGCATGGCTGACCGCGCTCGACCGCTCCGCGCCGGCCGTGCACGAGGTCGTCGGCCTGTTCGAGGCGGCCACCGGAGCCCAACTGGCGGCATTCTCGGGTGAGTTGCTGCGGATCGCCTCCGGGGTCGCCCTCGCGATCGCGCTGCGCGACCTGGGACTGCCCGAGGGGGCGGTCGACCTGCCCCCGGGTTGGGAGGCGGTCGGGGACTTCGTACGAGGACGTGTCCCGCTGGAGCGGGCGCTGGCCGATGTCCTGCGGAGCGACAGCGAACTCGTGCGCGACGCCCGGGACCACCCCGCCGCCGACGGCCACGACATCGGCGTACGGCTGGCCGGAGCCCGCGACGAGCGGGAGGTCACCGCGGTGCTCGCCTCGATCGCCGCCGAGCTCTTCCAGGAGGGCCAGGAGATCGACTGGGCGGCGTTCCAGCAGACCACGGGCGGGTCGTGGAGCAAGCGCCTGCTGCCCTCCGCCCAACTGCGCGGCCCCGCCCTGAACTTGGCCGAGCCCCTGCGCTCGGCCGAACCCGGCGCGCCCGCGGAGCTGGTGTCGGACGAGGGGACGGCCGGGTACACGTTCTCCCGTGTGTTCGGTCCTGCCGAGGCACCCATCGCCCAGCACGCGGTGTACCGCACGCTCATGCTCCCGGGCGTGGCGTGGTTCGACTTCCTGCGCGAAGGTGCCGCACTGCGCGGCGAACCCTTCCACGGAGCCCGCGACATCCTCTTCCACCGCCCGCTCATCCCGTCCGGGGCCCACCGGGTCATCGGCCGGGTGGACGCGGAGAACCGGTTCAGGGTGGAGGACCCGGAGAGCGGGGAACTCTTCGTCACCGGCCGCCTGGCCACCGGGCGCCC
>NZ_JARJHW010000347.1:0-2686 GCF_040560175.1 Streptomyces panacea | reverse complement strand
CACCCGGCCCGTCAGTCGGCCAGGTCGACGCGCACCGTCAGCAGGTTCGAGCCCAGCATCCGCACCACCGCGCTGTTCCCCGTCGGCAGGGTCCTGAGCCGCGCGCGGGGATCGTCCTCCGGCATCGGGTGAGCGGTTCCGTTGTGCCAGGTGCCCTTGATCCGCACCCGGACCCTCGGGTCGGCGTGGATGTTCCGTACGTAGTGCGACTTGTCGCCGTACTCCGACACCAGCCAGAACTCCCGGCCGACCAGGCTCCCGCCGACCGGCGTCCGCCGGGGCAGCCCGGACGTGCGCCCCGTGGTCTCCAGCAGGATCTGCCGAGGCATCCGGGTCGACAGCGGATTGGCGATCCGCCGCTGGAACGTGGTGACGACCCGGTGCTTGATCTCGTCGTAGCGCGACATCCATGACTCCCGTTCGTTCCGCTGACGGCTTCTCATCCTTCTCTTACCTTGCTCATACGCTGCCATCACGCACCGTGCATATTTTCACGCCATGTTCTTCACCTACCTCCGGCGCGAACTGCGCCGCCGCCGCAAGGCCGCGCTCGTCGTCGCCTCGGGGCTCGCACTCGGTATCGCGCTGGTCATCGTCGTCAACTCGGTCTCCTCGGGCATGCGACAGGCCCAGGGGAAGGTCCTGGAGTCGCTGTACGGACTCGGCACCGACATGACCGTCACCAAGGCCGCCCCGCCCGCCTCCGAGGGCGGTCGCGCACGGCCGCGCTTCAACTTCGACGCCCAGGACGGCGACGAGAAGCAGAGCAGCGACATGGTCATGCCGCAGGGCTTCGAGACCCTCGCCTCCAGCACCGTGGACAAGGTCGCCGACCAGTCCGGCGTGGCCGCCGCCGTGGGCGGCCTCAGCCTCACGGTCCTGAAGGTCGACGGTGAGTTCAAACCCGGCGAGTTCCAGCCGAGGGAGGGCGGCACCACCGGCGGCGGAGGCCCCGCGGGCGGCGGCGGTGGCGGCCCGCAGGGTGAAGTACGGGGCGGCGGAGCCGACTTCGACGTCAACTCCTACACGGTCTACGGCACCGACACCGCCCACCAGGATCTCGGCCCGCTGACCTCCTCCAAGATCACCGACGGCCGCGCGTTCAAGTCGACCGAGACCGACGCCGAGGTGGCCGTCGTCGACGCCGCCTACGCGAAGGAGAAGAAGTACAAGGTCGGCACCGAAGTCACCATCAAGGGAACGAAGTTCGAGATCGTCGGCGTATCCACCGCCGACAGCGGCGACGCGGCCGCCAACCTGTACATCCCGCTGAAGCAGGCGCAGACCCTCTCCGACTCCAAGGACAAGGTCACCACGGTCTACGTCCAGGCCGACGACTCGCAGCGGATCGGCGCCGTCAAGTCGGCCATCCAGAAGAACATCTCGGGCACCACCGTCACCACCTCCGCCGACCTCGCCGACACGGTCTCCGGCTCCCTCTCCACGGCGTCCGACCTCGCCACCAGCGTCGGCAAGTGGCTGTCCATCGCCGTCCTCATCGCCGCGTTCGTCGTCGCGGGCCTGCTCACCATGTCGGCCGTCAGCCGCCGCGTACAGGAATTCGGCACGCTCAAGGCCCTCGGCTGGAAGAGCGGGCGCGTCACCCGGCAGGTCGTCGGCGAGGCGATGGTCAACGGTCTGGTCGGCGGCGCGCTCGGCATCGCCGTCGGCGTGGCCGGCGCGTACGCGCTCACCGCGGTCAGCCCGTCCCTCACCGCCCAACTCGGCGCCGCGGCAGGCGGCCCCGGTGCCGGCGGCGGTCCGGGCGGCGGCCTCGTCCGGGCGGGCGGCCCCGCCGGGCAGGCCGCCGACAAGGCCGTCGAGATCGCCCTCACCGCTCCCATCTCCGCCGCCACGATCGCCATGGCGGTCGGCCTCGCGGTGACCGGCGGCCTCGTCGCCGGCGCCTTCGGCGGCTGGCGCGCCTCCCGCCTCCGGCCCGCCGACGCGCTGCGCCGCGTCGAGTAGCCCCTGGGCCGTACGAAACACCCTCACCCATCGCAGCAGCCCAGGAGACGCACCATGTATGAACTCAGCGGTGTCACCAAGCAGTACCGCAGAGGCAAGGACACCGTCGACGCGCTCGCCGGGGTCGACCTGACCATCGGGGAGGGCGACCGGCTCGTCATCAAGGGCCCCACCGGCGGCGGCAAGTCCACCCTCCTCCAGATGCTCGGCGGCCTCGACCGGCCCACCGCGGGCAGCGTCCTGCTCGACGGCACCGACCTCGCCCGGCTCGGCGAGGCCAAACTCACCGCCGTACGCGGCCGGTCCATCGGCTTCGTCTTCCAGAGCTTCAACCTCATCCCCACCCTCTCCGCACAGGAGAACGTCGAGACGGCACTCGTCCCGCTCGGCACCAAGGCCAAGGAACGCCGCGACCGCGCCGCCGAGGCCCTGCGC
This sequence comes from Streptomyces panacea, assembly GCF_040560175.1. Lineage (NCBI taxonomy): Bacteria > Bacillati > Actinomycetota > Actinomycetes > Kitasatosporales > Streptomycetaceae > Streptomyces > Streptomyces panacea. Next base: position 283 of record NZ_JARJHW010000347.1, on the reverse strand, counting down.
TCCGTCGGCCTGGGGGAACGCCTCAAACACGTGCCCTCCGAGATGTCCGGCGGTCAGCAGCAGCGCGTCGCCATCGCGCGGGCGCTGGTCAAACAGCCCAAGGTGCTGCTCGCCGACGAACCCACCGGCAACCTCGACGAATCCATGCGCGACGAGATCATGGATCTGCTCGAAGGGCTCTGGAAGGAGCACGGCCTGACCTTCGTGATGGTCACCCACGACAGCGCCATCGCGCGCCGCGCGACCCGCCTCGCCACCATCAGACGCGGCAAGATCACCATCA
>NZ_JARJHW010000346.1:0-2712 GCF_040560175.1 Streptomyces panacea | reverse complement strand
CTCGGAGGGGGAGCAGAGGGGTGGGGGGCTCGACGGAACGGATAGCGGCATGTATGCGCTGCCTGTATGCGCATACATGCACCCTGGAGCAGCCCCTCACGAGCCACAAGAGTGCGTTTGATCACGCTTGCGTAACGGGCGTGGAATGCGGAAGCCGCCCGCGCGACGGGTCCGGCCGGCTCTCACCGACCCGCGGGGGCGGCCTTCGACGACGGTCGGCCGAGCAAGCGAACCTGGGACCCCGGGGCCCCAGGGGACCCCACCGACCGGACGGGGCCGGCCCTGTTGATCGGCTTGACCGGCCGGTGGGGCCGGTCAGCCGGTCAGGGCTCCGGCTCGTCGTGCCGTCGTCGCGATCGTGGCCGAGCCGACCACGCGCGTGCCGTCGTACAGCACGATCGCCTGGCCCGGGGCCACGCCCCGTACGGCCTCCGCGAAGCTCACGTGCAGGGTGCCGTCGATCAGCTCGGCGGTGACCGCTGTCTCGTCGCCGTGGGCCCGCAGCTGCGCCGTGTAGGCGCCGGGACCGACCGGGGCCGTACCGCCGCACCAGCGGGGCCTGATGGCCGTCAGGGCGGTGACGTCGAGGGCGGCCACGGGGCCGACCGTCACGGTGTTGTCGACGGGCGAGATGTCCAGCACGTAGCGCGGCTTGCCGTCCGGCGCGGGGTGGCCGATCCGCAGGCCCTTGCGCTGGCCGATGGTGAAGCCGTGCGCGCCGTCGTGGGTACCGACTTTGGACCCCGACTCGTCGACGATGTCCCCCTCGGCCTTGCCGAGACGGGCGGCGAGGAAGCCCTGGGTGTCGCCGTCGGCGATGAAGCAGATGTCGTGGCTGTCGGGCTTCTTCGCGACGGCCAGGTCGCGGCGCTCGGCCTCCGCGCGGATCTCGTCCTTCGTGGTGAGGGTGTCCCCGAGCGGGAACATGGCGTGCGCGAGCTGGCGCTCGTCGAGCACTCCGAGGACGTACGACTGGTCCTTGGCCATGTCGCTCGCGCGGTGCAGTTCGCGGGCCCCGTCGGGGCCGGTGACGACTGTCGCGTAGTGGCCGGTGCAGACGGCGTCGAAGCCCAGCGCGATGGCCTTGTCGAGCAGCGCGGCGAACTTGATCTTCTCGTTGCAGCGCAGGCAGGGGTTCGGGGTGCGCCCGGCCTCGTACTCGGCGATGAAGTCCTCGACGACATCCTCACGGAAGCGCTCGGCGAGGTCCCATACGTAGAAGGGGATGCCGATCACGTCGGCGGCCCGCCGGGCATCGCGAGAGTCCTCGATGGTGCAACAGCCCCGCGCGCCCGTACGGAACGACTGCGGGTTCGCGGAGAGCGCGAGGTGGACGCCGGTGACGTCGTGACCGGCTTCGGCGGCGCGGGCGGCGGCGACGGCGGAGTCCACACCACCGGACATGGCGGCGAGCACACGGAGGGGGCGCTGGGGTGTCTGAGTCATAGCAACACAAGCGTAAGGGTGCCGGGGAACCAGAGTCGCGCGAGTATCCGTTGACAGTCCATGGGCAAGAGAAGGCGGGGCGCCGTGAGCGGTGGCGTGAGCGGTGACACCCCTGGCGGGGGCGGTACGAGCGGTACGGACAGGGCGAGCGGTACGGACAGGGCGGACAGTACGAACGGTACGGACAGCGCCGCCGGTGCGAGCGGTGCGGATGGGGGCGCGGCCCGGGTCGGCGGCGGGTCATTGATCAGGCGGCGCGCCTTTCTGATCGGCGGCGCCGCCGCCGTGGTGGGCGGCGGGACGGTCGCGGTCCTCGCGGGCCAGGACCAGGCGACGCGGCTCTGGTACCGCGTGCCGGGGGTGGAGAAGGCACGCAAGCCGGGTGAGCTGGATCACGTGGGCGCCGAGTGGGTGGCCGCGTCGTCGGCGAACTGGCGCCGGGCGGACCGGCCCGACGACTTCACCGTGGACAGGGTGATCATCCATGTCGTGCAGGGCAGCTACCGGACGGCCCTGAAGGTCTTCAAGGACCCGGCGCACCAGGCGGCCACGCACTACGTGGTGCGCAAGGACGGGCACGTCGCGCAGATGATCCGTGAGCTGGACGTGGCGTACCAGGCGGGGAACCGCTCCTACAACGAACGCGGCGTCGGCATCGAGCACGAGGGGTTCGTGGACCGGCCGCAGGACTTCACGGACGAGATGTACGAGTCGTCGGCGCGGCTGACGGCGGGGATCTGCCGGCGGTACGCGATACCGGTCGACCGGAAGCACATCATCGGGCACGTGGAGGTGCCGGGGACGGACCATACGGACCCCGGGCCGCACTGGGACTGGGACCGGTACATGAAGCTGGTGCGGGGCGCGCGGGACGCGGGTCTGAGCTGAGCTGTTGCGGGGGTCCGCGCGGCGCGCCTGCGGGCCGGTGGTCGGTTTTGTCCTCAAGCGCCGGACGGGCTGGGTGGTTCCGGGTGCCGCTCCGGAGTCATGGCCGGACGGCGTGACTTACGCCGCGTGCAACGCTCGTTGGTGTATTGAGAACCGGGCTTTCCACGCGGCACAAGTCAGCCTGAGTGTCCGACCACGACCCCTGCGCGTCCCCCTTCCAACCCGCGGGAGTGGGGTTGGAACAGCACCACGTGACGGCGAGAGGGGGGCGGGGCCGCAGGAGGGGTGTGTCCGGACACTCAGGCTGACTTGTGGCGCGTGAACAAGCCGGATCAGCGGGTCCAACGAACCCCGCACGCGCCGTAAGTCACGCCGTCC
>NZ_JARJHW010000345.1:0-2721 GCF_040560175.1 Streptomyces panacea | reverse complement strand
AGAGGTGGAACAAGTAGGGGAGAGCGGGAGCGGAAGAGCTTGTCCTGCTGGGCGTATTCAGGCGATCCGGCAACGCGGCGAGGTGCCGTAGCTGTCGTCCCGCGCCCGCTGCGGATAACGCCGACCTTCCCGTCCGCGGACGGACAGCGGACCCTTACCGCCAGTTCCAGGATCTTGAACCGGTCGGACTGCAAATCCGTTGTTGTTCACCAACAGCGGGAAGATTCCCGCCGCGCGAGAGGATGAAGGACATGTCGGACGAAAGCCAGATTCCTGTCCATCGAGTCGACTGGGCGCGGGAAGAAGTCTCCTTGGATCCAATACCTTCCGCTTCCGGATCCTTCCCGGCAGCCCCCGGGGGGTCGAATCTCAGTGGCGACCAGCCGGCCGTTGCGTTCCGGGACGAACACGACAACGTCATCACGGCCGTCTCCGACGGCGCCGGCGGCTGGAAAGTGGACTTCGTAAGAATGGGGGCATGGGCCAAACTTTATCGTACGCAAATTACGACCGCCGTCAAGGGCCTGGCATACGCCCTATTGGCATCGGGAAACATAGCGAAGTCGCTGGGCCACAACAATCTCGGGGAAGGGCTGCAGAAGGCCGGGAATGTCACGAACACCGCCACGGCTTTGTCGGACGTAGCACATTACGGTCACTCTGCCTTCCAGACCTATAGAAAGGAGGGTCTCACAGTGGCCACGTTCAAGGATCTGGGTAAAGCGCTCGGCCAGACACTCGGCCTCGGTGCGGGAGCCATGGCTGCTCTCTCACCGTCGGAGTCAGTTCAGGCAGGCGCGAACCTTGCGACGTTCGCTGCTATTGCTGCGACAGGCAGAACGGTTCAAGAGAAGAAGCAGGCCGATGAGGACGCGCGCAGACTCTTCTACCGGCATAGCAGGGAAGAAGCGATGATCGGCGTCAACGGCACCCCTGTGCCGCTCCGCGGGGGAAGTCGCACCCCGAGCACCACCACTGGATTCAGCCCTCCGATCACCCGCACCAACACCGCTCAATTCAACCCTCCATTCAGGCGTGACACCGGTCATAGCAGCGATGGCGCGTCATCTCGTTCCCGGCAGCACTACGGCGGCCCGGTTCCGCCGGGAGGGTCCTCCGTCCCCAAGAGGTGACCGCAGATGGCGAACTCGTCGCCTCGATGAGTGGTCGGTTCGGGCGTCGACGGTTCACACGGTCCTTGTCCTCTACGGGCAAGGACCGACGGATGGGAACTCGACCGCGCTCATCGGTGGTCCCGGAACAGGTACAGACGTCTTGACGCCCGCGGGGCCCTGCCTGCTCGGCCGGTGTGCGGGCGCGAACGCGTCGGCCGGTGATGCCCGTTGTGTCGTTCACCCCACGAAGGTCTGTTCCTGCTGGTAGCTCAGGCCTCTCTCGTGCAGGTCCCGATGGAGTGCCGGAGCGACGTGCCGCACACACGGAATGGGCCCCGCTCTTTCCGGACGCCCTGAGGTGTGGGGTGCGGGGCCGTACGACCGCGAGGCGCAACGCGCCGATCACCGATCGGCCATTGCCCATCTGATGGAGACCTCGGTCTCGTCGTAGGGGACGCCGTCGCGTTCCGTCTCCTCCGCGATCTTCAGGGCCTCTCCGATGAGTGTCTCGATCTTCGACTCGGGCACCATCTTGATGTCCTCGCCCTCGGTGCGCCGTTTCCGGCGTCCGTCACCACCAGCACCTCCGGGTCCCCCTCCCGCCACTGCCCGGCGGCGACGAGCCGCTCGATGATCTGGACCGTGGTCACCGCGGCGACGTCCGCCCCGGGCTCCGGGCGGACCGCGTCCGTCACCGCGGTCCAGGAGGTTCGTACCGTGCGCCCAGGCCCGGGCCGAGGACGGGAGCCGCGAGTGGCGGGCGCTGTGCGAGCCCTACGACCGGGCCCGCCTACCGCCGAGGCCCTCGTGGCCGACCGGACATTGGCTGTCCAGGCGGAGCCGCGGACTGAGCCACGGCAGCCGGTCCCGTGGCGGCGCTGCTGTGCGATGGTGCCGGTGACGGAGGCCCTGAGGGCGCGGGAAGTGTCGCCTGGACGGCTGCGGCGACCGACGACGGACCGGCAGCAACCGGGGTGACCGGCCTTACCTGTTCTGGTGTCGGCTCCGGAATCCGCGGGGCCGTCAATCCGATCACGCCGTAGGCGAGGCCCCTGGCTTGCTGGAAGACCTCCCAATCCACCGCAAGCGCCTCATGAGCCTCGTGTACGCGCCAGGAGGGGGCGGCCCGCGCGCTTTCCCATTCGTTTACCCACGCGCTTCGATATTCGGCCGCCGCGCCCACCTCCGCTTGCCGAGCGGCACTCACCTCGTTCCTCGTCGCGCCGTCCTGATTCATTCGGGCCCACTCGTCGGCAACCGCGGTGCGAAGCTCGCCGAGCCTCTCCTCCAGCCTTGTGGCGGCCGAGCTTTCGACAGATGGCATCCAGTGGTCAGCTTGCATGTGTCCTCCTCGTGATCGCGCACCAACACCGGTAGGAGTCAGTGGCTTTCGTCTTCGGCAGGTTTCCTCGAAGGTCACCGCGCCACCCAACTCCAAAGGCAACGCGACCTCCTCAACGCCTATGGTTCGGATGCGGTTCACTATCCATGGTCTTGCTCCACGCCGATTGAGGTCACCATGCGTGTGCGCTCGTGGTCGGGACGACGGCATCCCCCTCTGCTACCCCTGCTCCCGCGCCTGACGAAGAGGAGAAAAAAGGGCGGG
>NZ_JARJHW010000344.1:0-2839 GCF_040560175.1 Streptomyces panacea | reverse complement strand
ACAGGGGGTGTCGCCGCCGGGGGCGGTGGCTTCGGGGCTACTGGCGGTGGGACCGCTGCCTGGGGTGGCGGAAGCGCGTGTGGTCGGGGATGTCGGCACGGGGACTCCTCGGGACGGAACCGATGTGGGTCGTGCGGTGTATGGAAAGCAGCGGGTCATTCACAGCAGGTCTCGCAGGGCTCGTTCGCGGATCATGAGGGCGGCTCGTTTGCCGGGGAGGTCGAGTTCCGCGGAGAAGCGGAAACCGGCGCTCAGGAAGGCGGAGACGGAGGGGGTGTTGCGCAGGTCAGGTTCGGCGATGACACGGCCGCAGAGCGGTCGGTGGTCGAGGACGAGTTCGGAGACGGCTCTGAGCAGGGTGGTGCCGACACCGCGGCCGCGGTCGGCCACACCACCGATGAGGAGATGGAGTCCGGTGTCATGGGGACGGGCGGGGTAATGACGGGCAAGAGGATCGAGATCGGCGCGGTAGAGCTCCCAATAGCTCATGGGGACGCCGTCGAGCACGCCCAGGCACGGGACGCTGCGTCCGTCGCCGCGCAGTTGGGCGCGCAGATGGTCGGCGGTGACGGCTTCGGGTCCCGCCAGTTCCCAGAAGGCGGCGACGGCCGGATCGTTCATCCAGCGGCTGATGAGGGTCAGATCGCGCTCCACGCGGACGGGGACGAGCTGGAAGACACCGGCGGAGGTGCCGGCCGCGCCCCACCCGGCGGGGGAATCGAGGAGGGCGGACTCGCCGGCGCCGCCCGGTGGCGGTGCCTCGGTCGCCACCGGCTCACCCGCTCCGAACAGCGCGACGAGGTCCTCGGTCAGCCGGAGGTCGAGGGTGTCCTCCGCGCATCCGCCCAGATGGGGGCCCGGGCCGGTGCCGGTGCTCGCGTCGGTGGGAGGCACGGTGAGGGTCTCCTCTCGGCAGTTCGGACGGCTGGTGCGGTCAATGGCGAAGGGGGTTGGTGATGGTGACGTAGACGGACTGGGTGTCGACCGGGCCGACGAGTTCGTCCAGGCCGTGGAGTCGGGTGAGCATGTTGGCCTTGCAGCGCAGCGTGGTCGCCTCCAGGAGTTGCCCGGGCAGGGGTGAGCCGAGTGATACGTCTCGGGTGAGGAACTGGCGGAAGGCGGCGATGAGTACGCGTTCGTCGGCGAGACGCTGGGAGCCGAACGCCCCGATCAGACCGAGGACGTTGTTGATGCCGAGGTAGTAGGCGAAGCGCTCGTCGGTGATGGCGTCCGGGACGAAGGTGTCGCTCACCGCACCGATGTAGGGGAGGCGGCGCTCGAGCGCGTCGCGGTGGGATTCGCGGAAGTAGTAGCCCTGGTTGTCGCGGTAGCGTCCGCCGACGGGCCAGCCGTCGGGGTCGAGGACCACCAGAGTGTTCTGTTGGTGGGCTTCGAGGGCGACCCCTGCCGTGGCGTCGAGCCAGAGCACCGGGCGTACGACGTGGTCGAGATAGCGCAGGAACCACTCGGCGGCGACGGCGCCGGCGGGCCGGCCCGTGCGGGCGACGAGGCCGGTCACGATGTCGGCGAGGCGGGAGTACATGTCCGGGCGGCCGGGCCAGGGGCGCGGGGTGACGAGTCCGGCGACGCAGACGGCGTCGTTGTCGGCGCGGAACGGGTTGTGGCGCAGCATCACGTCGAGCCCGGCGACGGGTTGGCCGTCGGGCGCGTCGACGGCGAGCCAGGCGGGGTCGCGCACGATGTCGAAGCCGGGATGCGCGGCGCGCCACTGCTGGGCGAGGCCGCCGCGCAGCAGCCGGTGGACCTCCACGCCGCGGTGGAGTTCCTTGCGGAGGTTCTCGCGGCGGGAGTTGGTGATCCGTACGCCGAGGGAGAGCTTGAGCATGGCGGGGGCGCCGGTCCGGTGCACCGTCCGGACGGAGGAGGTGGGGTACCAGGGGTCGCCGTGCGGTCCGAGGTCGTGGAGGAGGCCCACGTCGAGAAGCGCGCGTACGACGGGGCGGTGCGCCAACTCGCGTGCCTGCCAGGGATGGAGGGGCAGCGGGACGGTGTGGTCGGGGAGTGTCAGGTCTCCCGCGAGACGGGTGGTGAGCTGCTCCGCGTGTACGGCGCGGCCCTGTTCGGTCCAGGCCGAGTCGGTGGCGAGCACGGACCGGTCGACGGCCATCCAGTGGAGAGGGAAGGAGCCACGGAGTTCGGGTGAGAAGTGACGGTGGTCGGCGTCGGAGAGCCCTTCGCGGCTCTTGGGTGTGGGGTGGAGCGGGTGACCGAGGAGGAGCGACTGTTCGGCGGTGAGGAAGAGGTCGGTGCCGACGGGGCCGGGGGTTGTCCTTCGGTCGGTGAGAAATTCGGCCGTGCGGCGGGCGGAGTCGGCGACCCTGGTGACCAGTTCGGCGCCCTGGCTCTGACCCGACTCGCGGCCGAGGAGCGCGGCGACGGTGACGGCGTCGGCGGGCGTGGAGTGCGGTCCCGCGCTCTCCAGAAGGGGCAGGCCGAAGCGGTGCCAGCCGGTGGCCGACCAGTAGCGCACGGGGACGAGCAGGGCGGTGCCGCTCGCGTCGAGCGGGATCCTGAGGGTGTCTCCGTCCGGCCGGGGGACGTCGCTCTCCCTGACCCAGCACCGCAGCAGGTTCTCCACGGACGCGGCGTCGGCGGCCTTCCGCGGGTCCGGGTCGTCGAGGTGGTCCGGGTCGTCGGCCACCGTCGGGTGGGGAGCCGGGTCCGTGGCGCGCGCGTCCGGTGTGCGGGAGTCGGCGTCCGCCGCCTCGGCCGCGGGCAGTTGGCGGGGCACCGTGGCCGAGCCGATCGTCACGGGCGCGGCCGTCACCGGATCGTGCGGGTCGCCCGGCCCGGGGTCCTGAGTGGTGGGGCGGCCGAC
>NZ_JARJHW010000343.1:0-2866 GCF_040560175.1 Streptomyces panacea | reverse complement strand
TGGCCGGAGCCGGGGAGAGCGCCGGACAGGGCCCCCGGGCGCCGGGCGGGGGCCGCCGGACGCCCCTGCCGCCGGCCCGCCGCGGCCGCGCGGTCCGCACGCCCCGGCGGTTCGCCGGCCGCCCCGTGGGGCACGGCCTGCGCCGGCCCACCGAGCGCCGCCGTCCCGTCGTCGCCTCGGCGGGCCGCCCCGTGGCCCGTCCGGTCGCCGTCACCGTCGGCCGGTACGAGCGCTTCGGCGAGCAGGACCGCCCAGCCGCGCCAGCCGCCCTCCACCCGGTCCCCCACACCGGCGGTGAGCGAGTCCCCGAGCGCGGCGAACCGCAGCGGCCTCGGTACGGAGGGCTCGACGGGAGCGGCGGCCTCGGGCGGTACCCCGAGGTTCGCGTACACGGTCATCCCGCACCTCCGACCGGAGGCGGCACCGGCGCCACCGCGACGGACCTGACCGACGGTGGGCCGGGCACGGACGGCAGACGCGGCACGGAAGGCAGCGGCGCCGCGACCGCGGGCGACACGAACGCCGCCGGAAGTGCCGCCGGGAGCGCGGCAGGCGTCGCGGACGGGACCGGGGCGGCCCACGGCAGGGACGGCGGCGAGGGGACCGCGGCCGCGACGGACACCACCGGCGCCGTGGGCGGCTGGACAGCGCCCGGTGCCGTACCGCCGCCGCCCGGCGTCCCGACGACCGTCCGAACCTCCGCGAGCGGGTCCTGTCCCGCACGCACGGGCACCTCGTGCGCGGCCAGGAAGCCCGCCACCGCGCGGTCCCACCCGAAGAGTTCGGCCCGCGCCCTCGCCGCGGCGCGGCGGGCCGCCTCCGGGCGGCCGAGGAGTTCTCGTACGGCGTCGGCGAACGCCCTGGGCGTGTCCGCCGCCGTGCCGCCCGCCGCGCCCAGGATCTCCGGGAGGGCCGACGACGCGCTCGCGACGACCGGGGTGCCGCAGGCGAGCGCTTCGAGCGCGGACAGGCCGAACGTCTCGGCCGGTCCCGGTGCCAGGCAGATGTCCGCGGCGGCCTGGAGGTCCGCCAGCCGCTCCCGGTCGCCCACGTGTCCGAGGTACACCACGGGCAGCCGCCGCTCGCGCGCCCGGCGCGCCAGTACGCCCGCCAGCGGGCCGTCTCCGGCGATCACCAGCGACGCCCGCACACCCAGGCCACGGAGCGTGGCGAGGGCGTCGAGCGCGACACCCGGGCGCTTCTCGACGGACAGCCGCGAGCAGAGCAGCAGCAGGACGTCCGCCCCGCGCGCGTACTCGGCACGCAGGGCCTCGCGGCGCCGGTCGGGCCGGCAGCGCAGCAGGTCGACACCGAGCGGCGCGCGCACCACGTTGCGGGCGCCGATCCGGACGAACTCGCGCTCGGCCCACTCGGTGGTGCAGACGATCCGTGAATAGCCCCACGCGCTGCGCCGGTTGAGCCGGTCCGCGGCCCGTCCGGCGACCGTTGCCGGTACACCCCAGGTGCGCAGCACCCCGTCGGCCGTCTCGTGGGACACCATGACGGACGGGATCCGGCGGCGCCGCGCCCACTCCCCGGTCCACCTCAGGGTGGTGCGGTCGGAGACCTCCAGACGGTCGGGGGCGAGGGTTTCGAGCAGGGCGCGCAGGCGCCGGCGGTCGGTCAGCACCCGGTAGCCGCCGGTGCCGGGCAGCACCGCCCCGCGCAGGGTGATCACCCGTCCCTGCGCCGTCTGTTCGTCGCGCGGGCGCTCACCGGGCACGATCAGGACCGGTTCGTGCCCGGCGGCCAGGTAGCCCGCGCCGAGCTCCTGGAGGGCGGTCCTGAGGCCTCCTGAGGCCGGGGTGACGAAGTTGGCCAGCCGTACGATCCGTACGCCGCGAGGAGCGGCACCGACGCCGCTCACGCGACCACGGCCGTGCGTTCGCCGATGACCTCGGCGTAGTGGTCGAGCAGTTGGTCGCCCACCACGGCCCAGGTGCGGCCCTCGACGGTGGCGCGCGCCGTGCGTCCGTAGGAGGCGCGCAGTTCCGGGGCGGCCTGGAGGTCCCGTACGGCGCCGGTGACGGACCGCGCGTCGTGGGGCGGCACCAGCAGCCCCGTGCGGCCGTGGTCGACGAGGTCGAGCGGCCCGCCCGCCGCCGGGGCGACCACCGGAACCCCGCTGGCCATGGCCTCCTGGACGGTCTGGCAGAACGTCTCGTACGGCCCGGTGTGCGCGAAGACGTCGAACGAGGCGAAGATCCGCGCCAGCTCGTCGCCGGTGCGGCGGCCGAGGAACACGGCGCCCGGGAGCGCGGTGCGCAGGGACGGCTCGCTGGGGCCGTCCCCGACGATCACGACGCGGACGCCGGGCAGCCCGCAGACGCCGGACAGGAGTTCGACGTGCTTCTCGGCCGCCAGCCTGCCGACGTATCCGACGATCAGCTCGCCGCCGGGCGCGAGTCGGCGGCGCAGTGCGTCGTCGCGCAGCTCGGGCCGGAACCTGACGGTGTCCACGCCGCGCGGCCAGAGCCTGACGCGCGGTACGCGGTGCTCCTCGAGGTCCTTGAGGGCGGCGCTGGACGGGGCGAGGGTGCGGTCCGCGGCACTGTGCACGGCGCGCAGCCGCCGCCAGGCCGCCGCCTCGCCCGCGCCCATGTAGGTGCGGGCGTAGCCGGCGAGGTCGGTCTGGTAGACGGCGACGGTGGGGATCCGCAGCCGTGCGGCGGCCGCCATGCCGCGTACACCGAGGACGAACGGCCCGGCCAGGTGCACGAGGTCGGCCCGGTGCGCGGCGAGGGTCGCGGCGACCCGGCGGCTGGGCAGGGCGACGCGTACCTGGGGGTAGCCGGGCAGTGGCAGGGAGGGGATGCGCACCACGGGGCACGGTGCGTCGGAGTCTGCCGTCCGGGGAGAGCTGTCT
>NZ_JARJHW010000342.1:0-2881 GCF_040560175.1 Streptomyces panacea | reverse complement strand
AACCGGCCCGCCCGGTCCACCGTGACCACCTGGCTGCTGGTGCTGCGGAGCCAGCGGCGTGTACGAGGTCGCCGTGTTCGTGAGGAAGTTCCACCGGCACTCCTCGCAGAACAGGGCGTTGCCCTCACGCGGAGTGCGGCACTGCGGGCACAGCTCGGCCTGCGCCGTCGCGTGCGGATCCTGCGGATAGCCGTAACCGGGCGCGGGCGGCGGTGGGGGCGGCGGCGGCACCGAACCGGCGGGAGCGCCGGCTCCGGCCATGCGATGGCCGCAGACCTCGCACCAGTCGTCGGAACCCGACTGGTGTCCGTTCGGGCAAGTCGGCATGTCGGCGCTTCCCCCTCTCCTCGTCCGGCCCGGAGGCCGCTGCTGATCGCTTTGTGTTGCGGTGCGCTATTTCTTGACGCGAACGGTCTTGGTCGAGCGAGTTTCCAGTGTCATCTCGTCCGCGTCCGCGACCTTCGCTTTCAGTCGCACAGTACCCGTCGCCGCGTCGACCACGTCCACCACCTTCGAAAGCAACTTCGCCGTATCCGCGTTCCCGGAGTCCGACGCGAGCTGTACCGCGCGCCCCAGTTTGGCGGTCGCGCCGTCGAAGTCCCCCGACTTACGGGCCTCCAGGCCCTGTTGGATCACCTGTGCCAGTTCGGCCTGGCCCGTGTAGTGCGCGACCTGCGGATTGATGGAGGTCGACGCCACCATGTCGTCGGTCCACACCGCCCGTACCAGCCCTTGGGACAGCACCTGTGACGTGCCGTCGGCGGCGGGCAGGAGCAGCGAGACCCTGGCCGCCAGCATCTCCTGGCCGACGCCCGCCTCCGGGACCTGGACACATACGTGGTAGTCACGGGACTCGTCGCCCCAGGAGCCGGTCGGATAGTCCCCGGCACGGGTGTTGGCCTCGGTACGCCGCCCGGTCAGCTCCTCGACCGTCGGCGCCACCTGCTTGACGAACTTGATCTCCACACCGACGGGCGTCCAGAGCCGCAGGGCGACATCCGCGACCTCCTTGCCCATCGCGTTCTCCATCATCGCGGTGAAGTCGGCTGCCAGGCCCGCGGGATCGGCGACGATGTCCACCGTGCCGAGCATCGCCGAGGCGATGCCTGTGACCTCTTTCACCACCCAGTCGGTGCCGACACCGCGGGCGTCGCAGGTGAAGCGGCCCGCGCAGGCGTCGAGCGAGGCCCGCAGAGCCTCCGGGGTCTCATGCTCGTTACGGCCGTCGGTGAGCAGGATGCCGTGCCTGATCGACACGTCGGCCGAGGCCAGCAGCCGGTCCGCGAGGCCCAGCCAGGTGCCGATGGCCGTACCGCCGCCGGCGCTGAGTTTGCGCAGGGCGTTCTTGGCCTCCGCGCGGCTGGCGGTGTCGGCGACCGCGAGCCGGCCGCTGCCCGGGTAGACCTCCTTGGCCACGTGCGTACCGGCGACCACGGCGAAGGCGACACCGTCGCGCAGCGTGTCGATGGCGGCGGACGTGGCATCGCGCGCGTTGCGCATCTTCGTCGGCGGGTAGTCCATCGACCCCGAGCAGTCGACCATGATCACCACGGCCGCGTTCGGGCCCCGGCCCGGCGTCGTCGTGGGCGAGGCGGACGCTGCCGCGAGCGGCACCCGGCCGGTCGTACCGCCCCCGGTGGACGTGACCGTCACGATCGCGTTGACCTCGCGCCCGCCCTCCGGCAGGTACTCGTTCTGGTACACCTCGACGGAGAACTGCGGCACGGTCGACTTGGAGAAGTTCGCCATCTGTATCGGCTCCTTGACGCTCCACTGGCAAAAAACAGAAGACTTGAGAGGACGGCGGGACAACGGGCCGGTGTGCTCCCGGGGTTGGACCGGGCGGCGGTCCGGGCCGGCTGTCCGGCCGGTGGTCCGTGCAGTGGGGTGCTCAGGCCGGGCTGTAGCCGGATCCTGCCCCTTGCCGCGGCACGGCGAACGGCAGCAGGGCCACTGTTACGTTGTCGTGGCCCCCACCGTCGAGCGCGTGGCCGACCAGCACCTGGGCGCTGCGCAGCGGCCGCCTGGCCGCGTCCGGCGGAAGGGCCCGTGCCATTTCCTGTGGGCTCTCCGCGTAATTCCACAGGCCGTCCGTGCACACCACCACGACACCGGGGCGGTCCGGTTTGAAGGACGCCGTGTGCGGTTCGAGTTCGTAGGCGTCGGCGCCGAGCCAGCCGGTGATGGCGTGGGCGCGTTCGTCCGCGTACGCCTCCGCCTCGTTCATCAGGCCCGCGGCGACCATCTGGGCGGCCCAGGAGTCGTCCTCGGTGAGCCGGGCCGGTGGTCCGGTGCGGTCGTCGGGCACCCAGTAGGCGCGGGAGTCGCCGACCCAGCCGATGACCAGCAGCCCGCTCGCCACGACCGCGCCGACGATCGTGCACGCCGGCGCGTTCTGCGCGCGGTGCGTCTCCTGCTCGCCGGTCCGGCCCGGCCGGTCGGCGAGGACGTTGACGGCCTCGGCGGCGGCCACGATCGCCTCGTGCATCGCCTGCTGCGGGTGCGTGCCGCGCGGCAGGGCCGCCAGCAGCACCTCGTTGGCGGCTGCCGACGCGGCGGCCGACGCCTCGTCGGGGCGGGTCGCCGACGAGACGCCGTCGCAGACGATCGCGATGACGGCCGGCGTACCGTCCGGCAGGGCGGCCGACGACACGGCGAACGCGTCCTCGTTGCGGTGGTGGCGCAGTCCGCGGTCGCTGACCGCCGCCACGGCGTCCAGCTCCTGCTCCACGTGGTCGCGCTCGCGCGGCTGGGCGTGACCGCAGTTCTCGCAGTAGCCGTCGGTGTCGACATGGCCCGCGCGGCAGGCCACGCAGAGCTTCGTACCGGTCGGGGCGGCGGGCGCCGCCGTACGTGGGTCCGCGGGGTCGGCCGAGGGGAG
>NZ_JARJHW010000341.1:0-2906 GCF_040560175.1 Streptomyces panacea | reverse complement strand
TCCGTTCGAGGGCGAACCCGAAGGTGACACCGGGGGTGTTCCGGACGGCGAACCCGAGGCCGGGCCCGACGGCGTTCCGGACGGCGACGGGCCCGTGCCCGGTACGCCGGCCTCCTCCGGGAGGTGACGGCTGACCTCCGCCGTCGTCAGCCCCAGACCGCCCAGCGTGATCTCGTCCCACGCCTGGAGCCGCTTCGTCGTGCTGTCCAGGTAGAGCAGCGAGGCCCGGACCTTCTCGGGCTTGTCGTTCTGGACCGCGCGCAGCCCGCCGCCGCCCGCCGAGCCCTCGATCTTCAGGCGGGTACCGAGCGGCATGATCTCGGTGTCGCGGTGGTGGACGTGGCCCGCCAGCACCAGCGGGACGGTGCCGTCGGTCTCCCTGGCCGCGATCGGGTTGTGCGCGACGGCGATGTCCACCGGGGTGCCCGCCCGCTCCTGGTCGCGGATGGCCGACGCCAGCCGGATACCGGCCATCTCCTCGGCCGGGTCACCGGCGTTGGCCAGGGAGCGGTCCGGGGTGAACTGCGGATCGCCCGTGCCCGCCACCCGGATCCCGGCGACGGTGACGGCGCGGCCGTTGTCGAGGACATGGACGTTCTTCAGGCCCTGAAGATATTTCTGGGTGGCGGCCGAGTCGTGGTTGCCGCGCACCCAGACGTACGGGGCGCCGAGGTCGGGGATCGGGTCGAGGAAGGTGTTCTCGGCGGCCGAGCCGTGGTCCATGGTGTCGCCGGAGTCGATGACGAGGTCGATCTTGTACTGCTCCACGAGCGAGCCGATGATGTGCCAGGCGGCGGGGTTGAGATGGATGTCGGAGACCTGGAGGACGCGCAGCGTGCCGGGGTCCGGCTGGTAGGAGGGCAGGGTCGACGTCGCGTCGTACAGCTTGGTCACGTTCGTGACGAGCCGTGCCAACTCCTTCTGGTAGACGTCGAATTCGGTGACGATCGAGCGCGCGCTGCCGACGACCTGCGGCGCCGAGGAGAGCAGCCCGGAGAAGCGGGGCTCCAGCACGGACTTCGGGTTCCAGGTCGCGAACGCGGTGACGCCGGCCGCGCTCAGCAGCACGAGCGCGAGCCCGCCGGCGGCCAGCGCGCGGCGGGGGCGGCGGTAGACGGCCAGGCCGAGGGCGGTGGCGCCCGAGACGACGGCGACACAGGACCGTACGGCCAGCTCGGTCGTCCCGGACGCGACGTCGTCGCCGACCTCCTCCTGGAGTCCGGCGAGGCGCTCGGGGTGCTCGACGAGGGCCTGCGAGCGGACCGGGTCGAGCTGGTCGACATCGACGTCGAGGCGGATCGGGGCCGTGTGCGAGTCGAGTTCCAGCGCGCCCAGCGGCGAGACGTTGATCTTCGTGCCGCCGGTGAGGGAGGGCCGCAGGGTCATCTTCGTGTCCATGGGGCCGACCGGCGTACGCACGCTGCCGACGATCAGCAGCCCGAGCCAGGCGCCGAGCAGGACGACGGCGACGAGGCCGAGCGCGCGCGTGTAGGGGTGCGGGGAGCTGACGAGGGCGCTGGTGGGGACGGAGCCGCGGGACCGGTAGTGCCGCTGGAACCGGCCGAGCGCCGAGATCGCGGTACGGAACGGGACACGGCGTACGTCGCGGGCCATTGGGCGCGTATGCCCACGGCGACGAGCGATCATGCGTGGGCACCGCCTTTCCCCGATCTTGGTGACCTGCGTGACAATGGCGGGGTGCTGGAGATGACGCGCGAGGAGTTCGAAGAACTGGTGGCCGAGGCGCTGGACCGGGTTCCGCCGGAGCTTATGCGGCTGATGGACAACGTCGCGGTATTCGTGGAGGACGAGCCGGATCCCGCCGCGGCGAAGGAGTCGGGCGAGGAGTTCGACCCCGATCTGCTCGGGCTCTACGAGGGGACTCCGCTGACCGATCGCGGTGAGTGGTACGCGGGGGTGCTGCCGGACCGGATCACGATCTACCGGGGGCCGACGCTGCGGATGTGCGAGACGCGCGAGGAAGTGGTGGCCGAGACGGAGATCACGGTGGTGCACGAGATCGCTCACCACTTCGGGATCGACGACGAGCGGCTGCACGAGCTGGGGTACGGGTGAGCGCGCCGGGTTCCAGGGATCAGCCCCTGGAGCCGGTCGACCCCGATGTCGACCTGCGGGTGCCCGGTCAGCGCGCCGAGACGGCCGGGCACCGGCTGTGGCAGGTACTGGGCGTGATCTCCGCGGGCGGCGCCGTGGGCGCGACGGCACGGTACGGCGCCGAGCGGCTGTGGCCCACCGCCGACGGGGCCTTCCCCTGGACGACGTTCCTGGTGAACGTGGTGGGCTGCGGGCTGATCGGCGTGCTGATGGTGCTGGTCGCCGAGGGCGGCTGGTCGGTGCACCCGCTGGTGCGGCCGTTCCTGGGGGTGGGGGTGCTGGGCGGCTTCACGACGTTCTCGACGTACACGCTGGACTTCCTGCGGTTGGTACGGCACGGGGAGGCGCCGGCCGCGTTCGGGTACGCGGCCGTGACGCTCGTGGGCGCGATGGCGGCGGTGTGGCTGACGGCCACGCTGACGCGGCGGGTGGTCGGGCCGGGGGCGGTCGGGCCCGGGGCCGCGTCGTGAACTGGCTGCTGGTGGTCGTGGGGGGCGCGATCGGGGCGCCGCTGCGGTACCTGACGGACCGTACGGTGCAGACGTGGCACGAAACCCTGTTCCCGTGGGGGACATTCGCCGTCAACGTGGCGGGGAGCCTGGTGCTGGGTGTGGTGGCCGGGGCGGCGGTGTCGTCGGCGGCGTACGCCCTGATCGGTACGGGGCTGTGCGGGGCGCTGACGACGTACTCGACCTTCTCGTACGAGACGTTGCGGCTGGCGGAGCGCGGGAAGGGGCTGCTGGCGGGCGCGTATGTGACGGCGTCGCTGCTGGTGGGTCTCGGCGCGGTGT
>NZ_JARJHW010000340.1:0-2987 GCF_040560175.1 Streptomyces panacea | reverse complement strand
ACGACGTCGTCCGGTGCGGCGGTCGGCGCGCGCCTCGGCGCAGCTCTCGCACCGCTGCCCGGTCGACCAGAGGACGCCGCCCTCGCAGTCGTGCCGGAAGCACCCGTGGCGGGGCAGGGCGGCCCCCAGGAGCCACGCACCCGCATCCCGGACCTCTCCGCCCGAGGCGGTGTTGTGCCGGGCCTGCAGCCGGGCGTACAGGCGTTCGATGTCGGCGTAGGCGTCGAGCTGGGCGCCGATCTCACGGGCGGCCTCGCGCAGCAGGTACGGGCTGATGCCGGGGAGCAGGTGCCGGACGGGGCCGAGAACCTGCCAGACGCGCGGCGACAGCTGGAGCTCCGGGCCCGTGTAGACCGGTGACGCTCCGTCACGTCCGGGGTTATCCACAGCTCTACTACCGGTGTTTCGCCTCCGGCGGGCGGGACCACCGGCCGGTCCCTTTTCAAGGTCGGTCAGTTCTAGGTCTTCCTTATACGCGGGGGACGGACCTTCAAGATCGGGACCCGATGGACCCTCAGTGCAGGGGGTCGACGCCGCGGCGGTGGCCGGGTGGAGCGGGTGATCGTGCGTGACGATGCGGTGGCGGCCGCGGTACCCGCCGCGCCGCTCCACGGTGATCCAGCCGGCGGTCTCCAGGGCGTCGACCAGGCGGCTGACGGTCGTCTCGTGGAGCGGCTGTCCGGCCCGGTCACCACTGCGGTGGCGCAGCAGCTGGCCGAGCTCGGCGAGCGTCGCCTGGTGCCGGGTGCGCTCGGCGTAGCGCAGCGCGAGGTAGAGGCGGTGCAGGCGGGGGCGCAGCGTGTCGGCGGCGAGCACGGGCGCCCATACCCACGCCTCGTCCTTCTCGCGGACGGGGCGGATCCAGCGCTCGGCCGTCTGCCCGGTGCCGGATATCGCGTGGGTACGCCGGCGCACCAGGACTTCGGCCACCTCGTCGTCGCCGTACGGGCGGTGAAGGCGGCCGAGGGACTTCTTCACGGTCGAGGCACCGAGGCCGAGGAAGGCGGCGATCTTCTCCACCGAGGCGGTACCGCGGCCGCGCTGCGAGAGCGCGGCCACCTTGCCGTAGACGGTGGTGTCGACGTCCGCGTACCCGCCGGTCACGATCCGCATCGGGTACCGCACCCGCTGCCGCTGGCGGTCGCCGACGGGCTCGCCCTGGGGGCGAGTCGCGGCGGCGGACACGGCGTACGGCACGGGCGCGGTCTCCTACTCGGGAGGTTCGGGCGGGATGGTGTAGCGGGCGCCGCACGGCCCCTGACGCGGGCCGGGGCCGGTATGGCGGTGGACGGCGGAGCAGCGCGGGCAGTCGGCCGTGTACTCGGTCCTGCCGCTGGTGGCGATCTGTGTCACCGGCACCCGGGGCGGCCCGTACCGGCGCCGCACCTCGGGTTCGGGGTCCTCGCCGTCGTCGCCGCCGAGGATCGATAACTGACGGCTCATGGCGCGTGGTGGTCGTGGCCGCCGGCACGGGAGTCCGCGGTACGGTCCGGGCGCGGCCGCCGGGGCGACGACACGTACGCCGTGACGGGGGTCGTCAAGCGCATCGGCCACTCTGTCCGCGGGCGGTGCCGGCCCGGCGGCCGCTCCCGGCGCACCCAGCCCAGGGCCTCCAGCACGCGCAGGCTCGTGCCCGCCCGGTCGGCGTGCAGGCCGGTGGCGGTCGCGATGCGGCCGACCGGCGGGACGTCGCCGCCCGCGCCGATGACGCCGGAGTGGTGGGCCGCGTAGCGGGCCAGCACCAGCGCTGTCAGCCGCGCGAACGGGTGTAGCCCGGAGTGGACCAGCGCCGCTTCCCACTCGGCCCGGATCCAGGGAGCCGGGCGGGCTGCCGGCGGCACCTCGGGCAACACCTGCTCCGGACGGAGCACAGGCTGCTGCTTCTGCTCCGCCTCATGCCGGGCCGGTTCCGGACCGGGCCGGTGCCGGGCCATGGTCTGTGGCGTGGGCCGGGGTGTGGGTACGGACTCCATCGGGAACCCCTTCGGTCGTCAGTTCGATTCGGTGGATGGGCCAGCCGGGGCCGGGCGGCGCCTCTGGCCGCCCGGCCATCGCCGCCGGTGTGTGCAGCGGGCAACGCCACCCGCACGGGAACAGCCGCGGGTACACGTAGACGTGGCGGCCCATCGCCCCGCACCCGGCCCGGCGGGCGAGATTCACGCGCCGGGCACAGCGGGGCCGAGGTGCACTACGCGGCCGTCGCGCATGATGGTCAGCCGCGCGGGCCCGGCCTCGAACCACAGCTCGTAGAGCGGGTCGCCGTAGTCACCGGGCGCGTAGGCGCCGGTCATGTCGTCGGCGCCGTCAGTCGCGGTGTGGTGGACCAGGCACAGTTGCAGGGCCTCGGGGTAGCCGTCCCGCGCCTCTACGACGTACGTCTCGCCCCACGCGGGAGGGCTGCCGGGGTCGGCGCCGCCCTCGATGTGGACGTGGACAATGTCGCCGTTCCGCACGGGGTACCAGGGCGCGGTCTTCAGCGCGCGCTCCCCGCCCATGAGGGCGTCGATCTCACCGTGGATGTCACGGCGCCGCTTGGCGTCCTCGGCCGCCGCCACCGGGCCCAACTCCCGCGGGTCCGGCGGGGGCGCGTCCGCCGGGGCCCGACCGCCGAACAGCCGGTCATGGACCCTGAGCGCGAGCATGCCGACTTCCATCGCCCACGGCTCCGGCGCGTCGGTCGCGGCGGGGTCGTACTGCCGGATGTCGGCGCCGGTGATCAGATCGGCCGTGGCGACGGTCTCGAACGGGCGGCGCAGTACCTCGGTGATCGCGGCCAACGGCGTGATCCCCGGCTCGGCCGGGCGGCCGTAGAGGGCGGTGAACACCCGCTCGGCCAGGGCATCGACGTCGCCGGTCCAGGTGTTCTTGGCCCCCGCCGGATAGCCGGAGAGCGGACGCTCGGTGATGTGCACCGTCAGGTTCGCGGACACGGCACGCGGGATGATCTTGTTCAGGGTGTCGGTGATGATGCCGAGCTGTACGTCACG
>NZ_JARJHW010000034.1:0-50887 GCF_040560175.1 Streptomyces panacea | reverse complement strand
TGGAACGCGCGGGCCCTGAGCGGTCCGACGTCACGTTCTCCCCGTACCTCAAGTCTTGCTCTGAACTGACGTCGCCCCAGGGCCCGTTCCGGGCATCGCAGCCATACTGGCGAAAGGCGACATCAGGGACGGGGGCTCCTGTGCGGACCATGATCTGGCGGCGCGCTTCAGCGGCCGAACGACGACTCGAAGCGTACGAAGTGGCCTATCTGGCCGGTGGACCTCAACGCGTCCTGGAAGCCGCGCTCTTCGCGCTGCGGGACCGGGGGGCCGTCACGATAGCCGGCCCCCGCGTGCGCGCGGTCGAGGACGGCGACGGCGACGGGCTCGCGGAACACCCGGTCGAACGGGCGGTCCTCGCGAGCTGCCCACGGGGGAGGAGCCTGGCGGTCGTCGCGACGGCCGTACGCGGCGGCCCGGAGGTCGCGGAGATCAGGCGCGAACTGGTCACCCTCGGCCTGCTCACCCGCGCACGTCACCGGCTCACTCGGGCGGGTGTGAGCAGTCTGGACGCGGCGAGGCAGGAGGCCGGGTTCCCCGCGTACGTCTTCGACGGCCCACCCGCCCACCAGGACCGACGGCTGCGCCGCATCGTCGCGGGTACGTCGATCCCCGCCGGCCTGGGACGCTCACTGATACGCATGGGCAAGGCCACCGACCCGGACCACGACCACGCCTCCGACTACGGTTCGGACTCGGACTCGGGCGCGGGATCCGACACGTACTCGTCCTCGGAATCCGGCGGCTTCAGCTGCGGAAGCGGCGGAGGCGGAGGCGGCAGCTACTAGCGCCCGCTCCGGGGGCCGTCGGCCGATCGGCCGGTGACTTCGATCTTCTTCATGGTGCGCTGAGTTCCCTTTCCAGACGCGACGGGGCGGGGCGGCGGCGACACCTTCGGCCGGCACCTCCCGGCCTCAGCGGCTCACGGCGGTTTCCCACTCCGACGACCCCGACGCGGCTGTCGCGGCCGGCGGCGGTCTCCTGCCCGGCCCTCATGCCAAGCTCGCCGGCCCCACCTTCCGGGAGTGGCTCGACAGAGGCTGAGACCCGGCACCGCGACGGCTCAGGTCTGCGCCATGTCCACGAAGCGCGAGTAGTGGCCCTGGAAGGCCACCGTGATCGTCGCCGTCGGGCCGTTACGGTGCTTCGCCACGATCAGGTCCGCCTCGCCCGCGCGTGGTGACTCCTTCTCGTACGCGTCCTCACGGTGCAGCAGCACCACCATGTCCGCGTCCTGCTCGATGGAGCCCGACTCACGCAGGTCGGAGACCATCGGTTTCTTGTCCGTGCGCTGCTCGGGGCCACGGTTCAGCTGGGAGAGCGCGATCACCGGCAGCTCCAGCTCCTTCGCCAGCAGCTTGAGGTTTCGCGACATGTCCGAGACCTCCTGCTGGCGGCTCTCCGCGCGCTTGGAGCCACCGGACTGCATCAGCTGGAGGTAGTCGATGACCACCAGCTTCAGTCCGTTGCGCTGCTTGAGCCGACGGCACTTGGCGCGGATCTCCATCATCGACAGGTTCGGCGAGTCGTCGATGTACAGCGGTGCCTGTGAGACGTCCGGCATCCGGCGGGCCAGCCGCGTCCAGTCCTCGTCCGTCATCGTGCCGGAACGCATGTGGTGCAGCGCCACCCGCGCCTCCGCCGAGAGCAGGCGCATCGCGATCTCGTTGCGCCCCATCTCCAGGGAGAAGATGACACTGGGCAGGTTGTTCTTGATGGAGGCCGCACGCGCGAAGTCCAGCGCGAGGGTGCTGTTGTGGGTGGGGATCATGGAACGGGTCGCGAGATACAGGTGCGCGGGGTTGTCCACCTGGACGCAGCGGACCGGGACGCTGTCGACCTCCTGGACGTCCGTGATGAAACGCTGCTCCGGCTCCGGAGTCTCCGGACGGCTCCGGTCCCGCCGCGCCCGCTGCTTCCGGCTCAGCCGGAACACCTCGTCGGCGGTCGTGAAACTGATCGTGTAGCGCGTGGAGTTCCCTTCCGACCGTCCCTCGACGCGCTCGGTCGACACCCCGCACCGGTACCCGAGGCTCAGCACCAGCTCACGGAAGCCCTCGGCGAGGGCGCGACTCGTGACGGCGAACCGCACCGACCCGGTGCTGTGCACGGTGCCGTCGGTGTCGAGAAGACCGGCCAGAAGCGCCCGGCGCTGCGAGAGGGAGGCCCGCAGGTACTCCTGGGGGATGTGCTTGTCCCCCAGGACTCCCAGGTCGCGCAGGCCGACGAGGAGGCTGTCGTGCCGCCTCGTGTCCGTGTCGCCGTTCCCGGCCGGGCGGATTTCGCTCGCGTCCTCTTCGAGATACCCGGACAGCTCGGGGTCCGCCGTGGTGAGACTCGCCGCGTCGCTGGCTCCGTCGCCGAGCCAGGCGCCCAGCGTGTACGGAGGGACCGGAAGATCGCGCGCGGGCAGGTCGAGCGGCGCGGTGGTCCGTACGGAGTGGTTCGCGCGACGGTCGGACGTGACACACCGGACCGTTTCGGCGATCTCCTTGGTGGTCTTGACCGAGGCGGACGTCCGCTGCTCGCGGGTGTCCGTGAGCCACTGGTGCTCGGCATCGGCGACGACGCTCGAACCGTCATCGAAGGTGACCTCGTAACAGGGGCGGTCACGCATGATGTCGGTCGCGGCCACCACCCGTGTCGGCCGGCCCGTCGCGTCGAGGAGGAGGTCGCCCGGCCGCACTTCTCCCATGGTGGTCCAGCCGGTGGGGGTGGGCAGCGGCGTGTCCAGGGCGAGGGCCTTACCCATGGCGGGACGGGCCGCGATGACGATCATCTGGCCGGGGTGCAGCCCGTTCGTGAGCGAGTCGAAGTCCGTGAACCCCGTCGGCACGCCCGTCATCTCACCGCTGCGGGACCCGATCGCCTCGATCTCGTCGAGCGCGCCCTCCATGATGTCGCCGAGGGGCAGATAGTCCTCGCTGGTGCGCTGCTCGGTGACCGCGTAGATCTCGGCCTGGGCGGAGTTGACGATCTCGTCGACGTCGCCGTCCGCCGCGTATCCCATCTGCGTGATCTTGGTGCCGGCCTCGACGAGACGGCGCAGCACGGCGCGCTCGTGCACGATCTCCGCGTAGTACGAGGCGTTCGCCGCCGTCGGCACCGACTGGACCAGCGTGTGCAGATACGACGCCCCGCCGACCCGGGTGATCTCACCGCGCTTGGTCAGCTCGGCGGCCACCGTGATGGGGTCGGCCGGCTCGCCCTTCGCGTACAGGTCGAGGATCGCCTGGAAGACCGTCTCGTGCGCGGGGCGGTAGAAGTCGTGGCCCTTGATGATCTCCACGACGTCGGCGATGGCGTCCTTGGAGAGCAGCATGCCGCCGAGCACGGACTGTTCGGCGTCCAGATCCTGCGGGGGCACCCGCTCGAAACCGGGTGATCCGCCGTCCCACGAGGCGTTGTCCCTGCCGCGCTCGTGCTGCTCCTCGCGGCCTCTTCCCTCACCCCGGCGCTGGCGGGAGACCGGCAGACGATCGCTCGGACCGGCCTCGGTCCAGGGGTCGTCCAATGGCTCGGGAATGCTCATCCGGCCACCTCCTCCCGTCCGCCAAGCGGACCCTCGCCGTGCCGCTCTTTCTACGGCACGACACTGACAAATCGAGTGGCCTGACTCCGGTTCCGGCGCGTCGGACGTCGGTCCACGGTAGGCCCGCGGGGACCGTCCGCCAATCTGGTTATCCACAGGCCATGTGGACGAAGGGCCATATGCTGTGGAGAACTCCGGCGTACCTGTGCACGGACCGGGGGACAGCACTGTGGACAACCTCGCGCCCATCCCGCCACACCCACCCTGACCTGGCCTTTCCCCGTCCACCGGCTGTGGGGGAGAAAAACTTTTCAAGCTGGTCCAAGATCCGAGCAAACGGCGCACAGCAGCGCCCGAATCTTGCCGGTCGGTAAGGATCGCTGCTGCATTGCATCTCTTACCTGTGGAAGATTAGATTGAGCGCATGACACAGGCCCCCACGGCTGCCGGGTCCGGACCCGGCGACGGAGTCGACAGCCGGTCCAAGGCCGGCCGCCGGCGTCACGATCGCGAGATCGTGGCGCTCGCCGTACCCGCTTTCGGCGCCCTCGTCGCCGAGCCCCTTTTCCTGATGGTCGACAGCGCGATCGTCGGCCATCTCGGTACTCCGCAGCTCGCCGGTCTCGCGATCGCGGCGGCTCTCCTGACCACGGCCGTGAGCATCTTCGTCTTCCTCGCCTACGCCACCACGGCGGCGGTCGCCCGCCGCGTCGGCGCGGGTGATCTTCAGGCGGCCATCCGGCAGGGCATGGACGGGATCTGGCTCGCCCTGCTGCTGGGCGCCGTCGTCATCGCCGTCACCCTCCCCCTGGCGCCCTGGCTCGTCGGCGTCTTCGGCGCCTCGGACACCGCCGCCCCGTACGCGATCACCTATCTGCGGATCTCCAGCCTCGGCATCCCGGCCATGCTGGTCGTCCTGGCGGCGACCGGTGTCCTGCGCGGTCTCCAGGACACCCGGACCCCGCTGTACGTCGCCATCGGCGGCTTCGGCGCCAACGCCGTCCTCAACGTGGTGCTCGTCTACGGCGCCGGACTCGGCATCGCCGGTTCCGCCTGGGGCACCGTCATCGCCCAGTTCGGGATGGCCGCCGCCTATCTGGTAGTGGTCGTACGAGGAGCCCGCCGCCACGGCGCCTCGCTGCGGCCCGACGCCGCCGGCATACGGGCGAGCGCCCACGCGGGCGTCCCCCTTCTCGTCCGTACGCTCTCCCTGCGCGCCGTCCTGATGATCGCCACCGCCGTCGCCGCCCGCCTCGGTGACGCCGACGTCGCCGCACACCAGATCATCCTGTCGCTGTGGAGTCTGATGGCCTTCGCGCTCGACGCCATCGCCATCGCCGGACAGGCGATCATCGGCCGGTATCTGGGGGCGAACGATCCCCGGGGCGCCCAGGACGTCTGCCGTCGCATGGTCCAGTGGGGCGTGGTCTCCGGCGTCGGACTCGGAGTGCTCATCGTGCTGGCGCGCCCCTTGTTCATCCCGCTGTTCACCGGCGATCAGGTGGTCCAGGACACCTTGCTGCCGGCGCTACTGGTGGTGGCGGTGACCCAGCCGATCGCGGGCATCGTCTTCGTCCTCGACGGTGTGCTGATGGGCGCGGGCGACGGCCCCTATCTGGCAAAGGCGATGGTTGTCACGCTGGCCGTCTTCGCCCCGGTCGCCCTGCTGGTGCCGGTGTTCGGGGGCGGGCTCACCGCGCTGTGGTGGGCCATGACGCTGATGATGGCGGTCCGTATGGTGACGCTGTGGCTCCGTACCCGGTCCGGCCACTGGCTGGTCACGGGCGCCACCCGCTGACCGAGGCCGGGGCCGGGCGGGGAGAGTGCGGGCGGGGGACACTTCACGTTTCACGTGAAACAGGAGGGCCGCACCCCCGGCTGGGGTGCGGCCCTCTCACTGTCTGCCGGCCACCGGGCGGACCCGGTGGACCAATGCGGTCAGAACCCTAGGCGGGCACGACCTCGACGCCGAACTTCGCGGCGACCTCGGGGTGCAGACGCACGGACACCTGGTGCGAGCCCAGGGTCTTGATCGGCGAACCGAGCTCGATACGACGCTTGTCGACCTCCGGACCACCGGCGGACTTGATCGCCGAAGCGAGGTCTGCCGGGGTGACGGAGCCGAAGAGACGGCCGGCGTCGCCGGAGCGAACGGCCAGACGCACCTTCACACCTTCGAGGCGGGCCTTGATCTCGTTGGCCTGCTCGATGGTGGCGATCTCGTGGATCTTGCGAGCGCGACGAATCTGCTCGACGTCCTTCTCGCCACCCTTGGTCCAGCGGATCGCGAAACCACGCGGGACCAGGTAGTTACGGGCGTACCCGTCCTTGACGTCGACGACGTCGCCGGCGGTGCCGAGGCCGGTGACCTCGTGAGTGAGGATGATCTTCATGATTAAGTCACCCTCCCCTTATCGCGCGGTGGACGTGTAGGGCAGCAGCGCCATCTCACGGCTGTTCTTGACTGCCGTGGCGACATCACGCTGGTGCTGAGTGCAGTTGCCGGTGACGCGGCGGGCACGGATCTTGCCACGGTCGGAAATGAACTTCCGCAGCATGTTCGTGTCCTTGTAGTCCACGTACTGGGTCTTGTCCTTGCAGAATGCGCAGACCTTCTTCTTAGGCTTGCGCACAGGCGGCTTCGCCATGGTGTTTCTCCTGTGTGATCAAGAAAGTGGGAGCGAGCTGCCCTAGAAGGGCGGCTCGTCCGAGTAGCCGCCGCCGGAGCCGCCGGAACCGCCGGAGCTTCCGCCCCAGCCGCCTCCGTTACCCCCGCCGCCCTGCGGCTGCTGCGGGGCACCGCCGGCCGGCGCGCTGGTCGCCCAGGGATCGTCGGAGGATGCTCCGCCGCCGCCCTGCTGACCACCACCGGGACCGCCGCCCCAGTTGCCGCCGCCCTGCTGCTGACCGCCGCCACCGCCGCCGCCGTAACCGCCCTGAGCACCGCGACCGGTGGTCTTGGTGACCTTGGCCGTGGCGGTCTTCAGGCTGGGGCCGACTTCCTCGACGTCCAGCTCGTAGACCGTGCGCTTGACGCCCTCGCGGTCCTCGTACGACCGCTGCTTCAGGCGGCCCTGCACGACGACGCGCATGCCCCGCTGAAGCGACTCGGCGACATTCTCCGCCGCCTGACGCCAGACCGAGCAGGTGAGGAACAGGCCATCGCCGTCCTTCCACTCATTGGTCTGCTTGTCGAAGATGCGGGGAGTGGACGCGACACGGAACTTCGCGACCGCCGCACCGGACGGGGTGAAGCGCAGCTCGGGGTCGTCGACGAGATTGCCGACGACCGTGATGACGGTCTCGCCTGCCATTGGGTGAACCTCTCGGCGGGGATTGCTTCTGCTGCTGGCTGCTACTCGGACCCGATGACCGCTGAGCTAGAAGCTCAGTGGGTCTCGGGACGGAGGACCTTGGTCCGGAGGACCGACTCGTTCAGGTTCATCTGTCGGTCGAGCTCCTTGACGATCGCGGGCTCAGCCTGCAGATCGATGACCGAGTAGATGCCCTCGGGCTTCTTCTTGATCTCGTAAGAGAGACGACGACGGCCCCAGGTGTCGACCTTCTCCACCTTTCCGTCGCCCTCACGGACGACGGAGAGGAAGTTCTCGATCAGCGGGGAGACTGCTCGCTCCTCGAGATCGGGGTCGAGGATGACCATCACCTCGTAGTGACGCATGTGGAACCCACCTCCTTTGGACTCAGCGGCCACGGTCGTTCCGTGGCAGGAGGGTCGTGATGCGTGAGCAACGGTATCGGCCACCACCGACAATCCCGCTCGACGAGCGATGATCGCCTTCTGGCCTGGGCAGACACCGGTGCAGACCGTACAGACTACCTCTTGACCGGCTTCCGGTTGAAATCCGGCCGGGTACGGACGCACTCTGGACACATCGGGTGTGGGCGGCGCTACGGTGCGCCGCCTTCCGGCAAGGCGCCAGGAGGTGCCCCATGGCACAGGCAATGCAACCGAAGACGACCGGTTCTCTCTTCGCCACCGACCACCGGCCCCATCCGCTCCAGCACATCCTGCTCTGGGCGACGGCGGTGCTGGGTGTCACCGCCTTCATCTCCTCGATGTTCTACAACCTGCATCTGCTCAGCTCCTGGACGGGGCTCATCGGCATTCTCACCGGTCTGTACGGCCAGTTCGTCTCGGTGACGACCCACGAGCGGTTCGCATTGATCCTGGGCCTCGGCTCCTCCGCGGTGGGCTTCTACCTCGGGATGGCGCACGGCGGACTGTTCGGCGGTGTGCTGGGCTGACACGGGCCGCACGGCCCGCTCCGCCCCGTGGCCAGCCGGGGCGCTCCATCGGCAAGTAGGCTTCGGCGCGAGAGCCGGAGCCCCCCTACTCCATGGGGACACATCTGCGAGGAGCGCCCCGCATGACCCTGACGCTGAGCACCATCAGTCGCGAGCAGCATCTGGCGTACATCCAGAGCCTGCCCGCGGCCAGCCACTGCCAGGTCCCCGCGTGGGCGGACGTGAAGACGGAGTGGCGCTCGGAGAGCCTGGGCTGGTTCGACAGGGACGGCCAGTTGGTCGGCGCCGGGCTGGTGCTCTACCGCCAACTGCCCAAGATCAAGCGGTATCTGGCGTATCTGCCCGAGGGCCCGGTCATCAACTGGTACGCCCCGAACCTGAGCGACTGGCTCCAGCCGATGCTGGCGCATCTGAAGAACCAGGGCGCGTTCTCCGTGAAGATGGGCCCGCCCGTGGTGATCCGCCGCTGGGACTCGACGGCCATCAAGTCGGGGATCCAGGACCAGGACGTCAAGCGCCTGCGCGACGTCGAGGCCACCCACATCGAGCCGCGTGCCTTCGAAGTGGCCGACCGGCTGCGGAAGATGGGCTGGCAGCAGGGCGAGGACGGCGGGGCCGGCTTCGGAGACGTACAGCCGCGCTACGTCTTCCAGGTGCCGCTGGCCAACCGGTCCCTGGACGACGTCCTCAAGGGCTTCAACCAGCTGTGGCGGCGCAACATCAAGAAGGCGGAGAAGGCGGGCGTCGAGGTCGTCCAGGCCGGCTACAACGACCTGGAGGAGTGGCAGCGGCTGTACGAGATCACCGCCGAGCGCGACCACTTCCGGCCGCGCCCGCTCTCGTACTTCCAGCGGATGTGGACCGTCCTCAACTCCGAGGACCCCAACCGCATGCGGCTGTACTTCGCCCGGCACGAGGGGGAGAACGTCGCCGCCGCGACGATGCTCATCGTGGGCGGCCACGTCTGGTACTCGTACGGGGCGTCGGCCAACCACAAGCGGGAGGTCCGGCCGTCGAACGCGATGCAGTGGCGGATGCTCCGTGACGCGTATGCGATGGGCGCGACCGTCTACGACCTGCGCGGCATCTCCGACTCGCTCGACGAGACGGACCACCTGTTCGGTCTCATCCAGTTCAAGGTCGGCACGGGTGGCGAGGCCGTCGAGTACGTGGGTGAGTGGGACTTCCCGCTCAACAAGCTCCTCCACAAGGCTCTCGACATGTACATGTCTCGCCGCTGACCCCGAACCTGTGGACAGCGGAGTGCCGGTGGTCAGCAGGCTGCGGTGCGAGACATCGGAAAACCCCGCCGGCGCACCCAATAATTGTGTAAGGCCCCCAAGACCCTCAAGAACGTTCATATCCTTCATACACCGCAGCCACGAGAAAGGTTCCGGACCGGCATGGCGCTCTCCCTCTACGTCGACACCGCGCGCTGGCGGGCGCACCAGAAGTCGGTCATTGACCAGTTCCCGGGCCTCGTCCCGGTCTGCAAGGGCAATGGCTACGGCTTCGGCCACGAGCGGCTCTCCGAGGAGACCTCCCGCTTCGAGTCCGACATCCTCGCCGTCGGCACGATCTACGAAGCCGCGCGTATCAAGGACTGGTTCAGCGGCGACCTGCTGGTCCTGACGCCCTTCCGCCGCGGCGAGGAGCCCGTACCGCTGCCCGACCGCGTCATCCGCTCCGTCTCCTCGGTCGACGGTGTCTTCGCCCTGGTCGGCGCCCGTGTCGTCATCGAGTGCATGAGCTCCATGAAGCGCCACGGCGTCCGCGAGGAGGAGCTCGGCCAGCTGCACGCGGCCATCGAGGACGTACGCCTCGAAGGCTTCGCCCTGCACCTGCCGCTCGACCGTACGGACGGGTCCGACGCGGTCGAGGAGGTCATCGGCTGGATGGACCGGCTGCGCGCGGCCCGGCTCCCGCTGCACACCATGTTCGTCAGCCACCTGCGCGCCGAGGAACTGGCCAGCCTCCAGCGGCAGTTCCCGCAGACCCGGTTCCGCGCCCGCATCGGCACGCGACTGTGGCTCGGCGACCACGACGCGACCGAGTACCGGGGCGCCGTGCTGGATGTGACGCGCGTCGTCAAGGGCGACCGGTTCGGCTACCGCCAGCAGAAGACCGCCTCCGAGGGCTGGCTGGTGGTCGTCGCGGGCGGCACGTCGCACGGAGTCGGGCTCGAAGCCCCCAAGGCGCTGCACGGCGTGATGCCGCGCGCCAAGGGCGTGGCGCGTGCGGGCCTGGCCACGGTCAACCGCAACCTCTCGCCGTTCGTGTGGTCGGGCAAGCAGCGCTGGTTCGCCGAGCCGCCGCACATGCAGGTGTCGATCCTGTTCGTACCGGCCGACGCGCAGGAGCCCAAGGTGGGCGACGAGCTGGTGGCCCACCTGCGCCACACGACGACCCAGTTCGACCGGCTGGTGGACCGCTAGGTCGGGTCTTCAAAGTCTCGCCTGGCCCGCGGGCGGACGGCGCCATTTGTCAGACACGACCCAGGCCCAGGGAGATCCGCCGGCAACCGCCGAATCATCACGCAGAGGGCCGGACGGGCCGTCGGCCCGTCCGGCCCTTCACGCGTTTCCGGACCCCGGTCGGCGCCTCACGCGGCCCCGGGCGGCCTCATCCCCCACGACACGCGCTGCGACGCCTCCACCGTGTGCGCCGTGTGCTCCCTCGGCCGGGCGGCCCGGCCCAGCACGAACACGTCCCGCGCCCCGTCCAGCACCCCGCCCGACGGATCGTCCGAACCGTCACGCCGTACGCCGTCGCGCTCCGGCAGCAGGATGTCCCGCACGATGACGGCGCACAGGTACAGCGTCCCCAGCAGGTGCAGCGCGATGGCCAGTTGGTAGCCCTCGGTCGGCAGTCCCTTGTGGGCGTCCCCGCTCGTCGTGTACGCGAGATACATCCAGATGCCCAGGAAGTACATGACCTCGCAGGCCTGCCAGATCAGGAAGTCGCGCCACCGCGGCCGGGCCAGCGCGGCGAGCGGGATCAGCCAGAGCACGTACTGCGGCGAGTAGACCTTGTTGGTCAGGATGAAGGCGGCCACGACCAGGAAGGCCAGCTGCGCGAACCGGGGCCGTCTCGGCGCCGTCAGGGCGAGCGCCGCGATGCCCGCGCACGCCAGCACCATCAGCACCATCGACCACGTGTTGACGGTCTCGACGTCCAGGGACTGCCCGGTGCGCTGCGTGATGATCAGCCAGAACGATCCGAAGTCGACCTGCCGCTCCTGGCTGAAGGTGTAGAACTTCTTCCACCCCTCCGGCGCGAGCAGCATCACCGGCAGGTTCACCAGCAGCCACGAGGAGGCCGTACTGCCCAGCGCGACCCCGAATTCCCGCAGCCGCCCGGCGCGCCAGCACAGCAGCAGCAGGGGCCCCAGCAGCAGTACGGGATAGAGCTTGGCCGCCGTCGCGAGGCCGATGAGGATGCCGAAGGCCAGCGGCCGGCCGCGTGACCACATCAGCATCCCGGCCGCCAGGAGCGCGACGGCCAGCAGATCCCAGTTGATGGTGGCGGTGAGGGCGAAAGCGGGCGCCAGGGCGAGGAGCAGGGCGTCCCAGGGGCGGTGGCGGTGGGTGCGGGCGACGCAGACGGCGATGACCGCCGCGCAGATCATCAGCATCCCCGCGTTGACCATCCAGTACATCTGTTCGCGGTACTGGATGGAGCCGCCACCGGGGGTGAGCCAGGAGGCGACCTCCATGAACAGACCCGTCAGGACGGGGTACTCCAGGTACTGCATGTCGCCGCTGAGCCGGTCGAAGTACGGCACGAGGTCGTCGGCGAATCCACGCCCGAGGAAGAGGTGCGGGATGTCGGAGTAGCAGGCGTGCGTGTACTGGGAGCTGGCGCCCCGGAACCACGCCCACTCGTAGCAGGGCATCTTCTGCACCATGCCGAGCGCGAACATCCCGATCGCCACCAGCGCGATCACCCGTACCGGGGTGAGCCTGCTGGTGCCGTACCAGGCCCAGCGGCCGATGGGACCGCCGATCAGCTCGCTGCCGGACGCGGCGATCCTGTCCCGCCGGGTGGGCGGTACGACCGGCCGGTCCCTGGGCACCGTGGAGTCTTCTGTGCTCGGCATGCCGCCCATCCTGCCGTACGTCACCGCGGGCACGGCGAAGGCCGCCGCACCGGGCCGTACACGCTGTGTGTACGGCCCTGGTGCGACGGCCTTCGCGTCGCTCTCAGGCTGCTCGCCGGCCCCGGCTCTCCTCAGCCTCCCGGACCACCGAAGATGCCACCACCGTCGCCACCCTCCGGATCTCCGGTCTCCGGCGGCGGACTGGACGTCGTGCCCGGGCCTCCGATGACGCCGCCGGGGTCCTCACCGCCCGGACCACCCGGATCACCGGTACCACCGCCGTCCTCACAGCCGTTCCGCCGGTCACAGGACTCGGACGGAGACTCGGACGGAGACTCCGACGGGGACTCCGAAGGAGACTCGGACGGAGACTCGGACGGGGACTCCGAAGGAGAATCGGACGGGGACGGCTCCTCGCTCTTCAGGCCGCCGCCGTAGACGGCCTCGCCGATCGGCTCGGGATCGGGGAACTTCAGGGCCGGCTTGCCCTTCATCGCCACCGTCATGTACTCCCGCCAGATGTCGGCCGGGAACGACGCACCGTGGATCTCTTTCTGGCCGCCGGTGCCGAACATCTCCAGGAACTTGCGGTTCTTGTTCTCCGCGTTGTCGTCCAGCCGGTACATGTCGATGGCGGTCGAGAGCTGCGGGGTGTAGCCCACGAACCAGGCCGACTTGTTGCCGTCGGTGGTGCCCGTCTTGCCGGCCACCTCGCGGCCGTCCGGCAGCTGCGCCGAGGTGCCCGTGCCGCCCTTCTCCATGACCACGGACTTCAGGACGTCCGTCACGTTGTGCGCGATGTCGGCGTCGAACTTGGCCTCGGCCTTCTTGTCGTACTCGAAGACCTTGACGCCCTCTCGCTTGACCTCCTGGACGGAGTAGGGCTCGCGCTGGGTGCCGTTGTCGGCGAAGGTGGCGTACGAACCCGCCATGCGGATCGCGCTGGGGTCGGAGATACCGATGGAGAACGACGGGTTGTCGCCGCCCGGAAGGCTGTCCTCCAGCAGTCCCGCGTCGACGGCGGCCTGCCTGACCTGCGGAATGCCGACGTCCATGCCGAGCTGGACGAAGGGGGAGTTGGCCGAGACCTTCATGGCCTCACGCAGATTGATGTCGTCGTAGCTCTCGTCACCGTCGTTGCGCTGGAGCCACTCCTTGCCTTCCTCGTTCGACCAGACCTTGCCGTCGTATTCCTTGATCTTCAGCTCGTTCTCGCCGTTGTACTGACTCTTGTCCGGCGAGACCTTCGTCCGTGTGTCCTCGTCCTGCTCCGGCCCGAGGTCGGGGTCGCGTACGCCGTCACGCATCGCCGCCGCCAGGACGTACGGCTTGAAGGTCGATCCGACCTGGGCACCCGTCTGGTCCGCGTTGTTGGTGAAGTGCTTGGTGGCGTCCGCCCCGCCGTAGATGGCGACGATCTTGCCGGTCTCCGGCTCCACCGAGGCGCCGCCGAACTGGACATGGGTGTCCTTGTCCGGCCGCTTCTCGGGGTCGATGTTCTCTTCGTAGATGTCCGTGACGGCCTTGTTGAGCGCGTTGACCTTCGTCCTGTTGAAGGTCGTCTTGATCTCGAAGCCGCCCTTGGCCAGCTCGTCGGCCGTGATGCCGTCTTTGTTGTTGTTGATGAAGTAGGCCTTGGCCAGGTCCACGAGATAGCCGACCTGGCCGCCGAGCTGCGCGTTCTTCTTCGGCAGGTCGGGCATCGGGAATTCCTTGAACTTCGCCTGCTCAGCCGCGCTGAGATGGCCGTCCTTCACCATCTCGTTGAGAATCCAGGCCCAGCGCTTCTGTGCCCGCTGGAGGTTGGCCTCGGGGCTGGCGTTCTTGTCGATGGACTCGGCGCCGTTCGGGTCGTAGTACGTCGCACCCTTCAGGAGCGTCGCCAGGAAGGCGCACTGACTCGCGTTGAGTTTCTTGGCGTCCACGCCGTAGTACGTACGGGCTGCCGCCTGGATGCCGTAGGCGCCGCGTCCGTAGTAGGAGGTGTTGAGGTACCCCTCCATGATGTCGCTCTTGTCCATCTCCGCGCCGACACGGATGGAGATGAACAGCTCCTTGACCTTACGCGAGTAAGTCTGCTCCTGGTTGAGCATGGCGTTCTTGACGAACTGCTGGGTGATGGTCGAGCCACCCTGCGTCTGGCCGCCCTTGGCCATGTTGAACACGGCCCGGCCGATGCCCATGGGGTCGACGCCGCTGTCATCCCTGAACGTCTTGTTCTCCGCCGAGATCACGGCGTTCTGCATCGCCTTGGGGATCTGCTCGATCTTGACGATCTGGCGGTTGACCTCACCGCCGGTGGAGACCATCGGCGTTCCGTCGTCCCAGAGGTAGACGTTGTTCTGGGCCGTGGACGCCTGATTCTGGTCGGGGATGCCGACGAGGGCGTACGCGACGGTGGCAGCGGCCATCAGACTGCCGAAGAAGGCGATACAGAGGCCGGTCACGAGCTTCCAGGACGGCATCCAGCGCTGCCACCCGTACTTGTCGTAGCGCGGGTAGTCGATGATCCGCTTCCTGCTCGGCCGCCCTCCACGCCCTCGACCGGGGCCGGGACCTCCGGGTCCACCGGGACCGCCACGGCGTCCCCCGCCACGGCCTCCCGATCCGGCGCCGGCGCCGCCGCCCTCGGCGGCACGTCGACGGCCCCGCTGTGAGGCTTTACGTGCTTCGGCCCGGCCTCCGTAAGAAGGCTCCGGATCCTGGGATTCGGAGTGGGAGGCCGTGGGGGCTCCACGGGAGGGGTCCGCGCTGCGGCCGGCAGGCCGCTGTGCGGCACGCCTGGCCGCAGCTCGTCCGCCCCCCTGACCACCCTGCGGCTGTGGCTGTTTGCGACGGTGCTCGCTCATCGAACGACTACTCCTCGGGCAGGCGCGTACGCCTGGAAGCGGCAGTTGAGTTCCGGTCCCCCCGAAATGAATACGGATGTACCCGCCGTAGGGCTCATCCGCCATGCATCCAGAACGACGACGCTCTCACACGTCACGCGGTTCCCGGTGGTCTGCATGCCGCACAGACTACGCAGGGTCAAACCCCTCCCAGAACTGAACTTCATCCCAAACCAGGCAAGTTACATGCTGTGAATTGTGATGTGACGCCGTTCACGATGGCCCCTCTTGTCCCATGAGCCTCCGTGTTCTATCGTCCCGATGTATCGAGTCGATACATCGGGGCGGCATAAGTGGCCGGGACGACGGAGGAGGCGACCAGTGAGCAGACGCTCGGGCATCCTTGAGTTCGCCGTCCTGGGTCTGCTGCGCGAGTCTCCGATGCACGGCTACGAGCTGCGGAAGCGGCTCAACACCTCGCTGGGGATCTTCCGGGCCTTCAGCTACGGGACGCTGTATCCCTGCCTCAAGACGCTGGTCGCCAGCGGGTGGTTGATCGAGGAACCGGGCAGTGCGCCCGAGGAGGCGCTCGCCGCGTCACTCGCGGGCCGCCGCGCCAAAATCGTCTACCGCCTCACGGCGGAGGGCAAGGAGCACTTCGAGGAGCTGCTGTCGCAGACGGGCCCGGACGCCTGGGAGGACGAGCACTTCGCCGCTCGCTTCGCCTTCTTCGGACAGACGGAGCGCGAGGTGCGGATGCGCGTGCTGGAAGGCCGTCGCAGCCGGCTGGAGGAGCGCCTGGAGAAGATGAGCGCTTCCCTGGCCCGTACCCGGGAACGCCTCGACGACTACACGCTCGAACTTCAGCGCCACGGCATGGAATCCGTGGAGCGCGAAGTGCGCTGGCTCAACGAGCTCATCGAGAGCGAGCGAGCGGGACGGGATCAGCGACGATCCGGCCCGGACAGCCCCGCTCCTCGGCAGAACAGCACGTCGGACAGCACGACGAGCGACACGAGCAGTACGACCAACAGCACAACGGGAGACGAGGGCGGCCTGCCCCGGCTCCGGGGGACTTCCGGAGGTTCGCCTCCGCCGGCCCCCGGCCCGCCGGATCCGTCCGAGGACACCACCCCATGAGGTTCCGCATCAGCGCGGGGCTTCATCGCAACATTGAGATCACACACAGGGAGCAACCAGGATGGGTTCCGTTCGCGTAGCCATTGTCGGCGTGGGCAACTGTGCCGCCTCGCTGGTGCAGGGCGTCGAGTTCTACAAGGACGCCGATCCGGCCGGCAAGGTGCCCGGCCTGATGCACGTTCAGTTCGGCGAGTACCACGTGCGGGACGTGGAGTTCGTCGCCGCCTTCGATGTCGACGCCAAGAAGGTCGGTCTCGACCTCGCGGACGCCATCGGTGCCAGCGAGAACAACACCATCAAGATCTGCGACGTCCCGAACTCGGGCGTGACCGTCCAGCGCGGCCACACCTACGACGGTCTGGGCAAGTACTACCGCGAGACGATCGAGGAGTCGGACGAGACGCCGGCCGACATCGTCCAGACCCTCAAGGACAAGCAGGTCGACGTCCTGGTCTGCTACCTGCCCGTCGGTTCCGAGGCCGCCGCGAAGTTCTACGCGCAGTGCGCCATCGACGCCAAGGTCGCCTTCGTCAACGCCCTCCCGGTCTTCATCGCCGGCACGAAGGAGTGGGCGGACAAGTTCACCGAGGCCGGTGTCCCGATCGTCGGTGACGACATCAAGTCCCAGGTCGGCGCCACCATCACGCACCGCGTGATGGCGAAGCTGTTCGAGGACCGCGGTGTCATCCTGGACCGCACGATGCAGCTGAACGTCGGCGGCAACATGGACTTCAAGAACATGCTGGAGCGCGAGCGCCTGGAGTCCAAGAAGATCTCCAAGACGCAGGCGGTCACCTCGCAGATCCGCGACCGTGACATGGGTGCCGACAACGTCCACATCGGCCCGTCGGACTACGTGGCGTGGCTGGACGACCGCAAGTGGGCGTACGTCCGCCTCGAGGGCCGCGCCTTCGGTGACGTTCCGCTGAACCTGGAGTACAAGCTGGAGGTCTGGGACTCCCCGAACTCCGCGGGTGTCATCATCGACGCCGTGCGCGCCGCGAAGATCGCCAAGGACCGTGGCATCGGTGGCCCGATCCTCTCCGCGTCCTCGTACTTCATGAAGTCCCCGCCGGTGCAGTACTTCGACGACGAGGCCCGCGAGAACGTCGAGAAGTTCATCAACGGCGACGTCGAGCGCTAAATCCCGCGGGGGAGCGCGGTTCTCCCCCGTACACGCATCGCCGAAGGGTCCCCGGGCAGAGCGCCCGGGGACCCTTCGCGTGTGACGCACGTGTCGTGTGTGACTCTGATCCACATGTCTGTCGTACGCGATCTGCGCGTGCTCCTGCGTCTGCGCGACTTCCGCCGTCTGCTGACCGTGCGTCTGCTGTCTCAGGCGGCCGACGGAGTCTTCCAGGTCGCGCTGGCCGCGCACGTCGTGTTCTCCCCCGAGAAGCAGACCACCCCCGGCGCCATCGCGTCGGCCATGGCCGTGCTGCTGCTGCCCTACTCGCTCATCGGCCCGTTCGCCGGGGTGCTGCTCGACCGCTGGCGGCGGCGCCAGATCATCCTGTACGGGAATCTGCTGCGGGCCCTGCTGGCCGCCTGCACCGCCGTGCTGATCCTGACCTCGCTGCCGGACTGGCTCTTCTACGCCTCCGCGCTGGCCGTGACGGCCGTCAACCGGTTCGTACTCGCCGGGCTCTCGGCCGCGCTGCCCCGCGTCGTCGAGAACGAGCGCCTGGTCGTCGCCAACTCCCTCTCCCCGACGGCCGGCACGCTCGCCGCGACCACGGGCGGCGGCCTCGCCTTCCTGGTTCGGCTGCTGTTCTCCAACTCCGACGCCGCCGTCGTGCTGTTGGGCGCCGCGCTGTATCTGTGCTCGGCGCTGGCCTCCGTCACCATGGCACGTGATCTCCTCGGCCCGGATCCGGGGCTGGTGCAGCCGCGGTTGAGGGTCGCCCTCGCGTCCACCGCACGCGGTCTCGGCGCCGGGCTGCGCCATTTGGCCGAGCGGCGCGACGCGGCGGGCGCGCTGATCGCGATGACACTGATGCGCTTCTGCTACGGCGCGCTGACCGTGATGGTGCTGATGCTCTGCCGCTACGCCTGGTCGCGTTCCGAGGAGGATGGGCTCGCTCTGCTGGGGGTGGCGCTCGGTGTCTCGGGAGCGGGCTTCTTCGTCGCCGCCGTCATCACGCCGGCGACGGTCGGGCGCCTCGGCCCGTTCGGCTGGATGGTGACGTGTGCCGCTTCGGCGGCCGTACTGGAACCGGCGCTGGGACTGCCGTTCGCTCCCGTCCCGATGCTCGTCGCCGCGTTCGTCCTCGGCCTCATCACCCAGGGCGCGAAGATCTCGACGGACACGGTGGTGCAGACGTCGGTGGACGACGCGTACCGGGGCCGGATCTTCTCCCTCTACGACGTGCTGTTCAACGTCGCTTTCGTCGGCGCCGCGGGAGTCGCCGCACTGGTGCTGCCGCCGGACGGTCGCTCGGCGCCCCTCGTGCTGGGCGTAGCGGTGGTCTACGCGACGGTCGCGACAGGACTGTTCCGCTGGAAGAAGCCCGCGAAGAAGTAGGAGTAGCGCCCGGAGCACGCGCGAAGGGGCGATGTTTCACGTGAAACATCGCCCCCCACTCCGCCACCGCCGGTCGATGTTTCACGTGAAACATCGACCGGCGGCCACGGTCCGACCTGGACTCAGCTCTGCTGGGCCCACCATTCCTTCAGCGCGCTCACCGCGTCGTCACGTTCCATCGGCCCGTTCTCCAGCCGCAGCTCCAGCAGGAACTTGTACGCGGCGCCGATCTCCGGCCCCGGACCGACACCCAGCGTCTCCATGATCTGGTTGCCGTCCAGGTCGGGCCGGATGGAGTCCAGCTCCTCCTGCTCCTGCAACTGCGCGATCCGCTCCTCAAGGCCGTCGTAGGCACGCGAGAGCGCGGTCGCCTTGCGCTTGTTGCGGGTGGTGCAGTCCGAGCGGGTCAGTTTGTGGAGCCGCTCCAGCAGCGGACCGGCGTCGCGCACATACCGCCGCACCGCCGAGTCGGTCCACTCACCCGTCCCGTAACCGTGGAAGCGCAGATGCAGCTCCACCAGCCGCGTGACGTCCCTCACCAGTTCGTTCGAGTACTTGAGCGCGGTCATCCGCTTCTTGGTCAGCTTCGCCCCCACCACCTCGTGGTGATGGAACGAGACCCCACCGTCCTTCTCGAAGCGCCGTGTCCGGGGCTTACCGATGTCATGGAGCAGCGCGGCCAGCCGCAGCACCAGGTCCGGCCCGTTCTCCTCCAGGGCGATGGCCTGCTCCAGGACGGTCAGCGAGTGCTCGTACACGTCCTTGTGCCGGTGGTGCTCGTCGCTCTCCAGCCGCAGCGCCGGGAGCTCGGGCAGTACGCGCTCCGCAAGGCCGGTGTCGACGAGCAGCGCCAGACCCTTGCGCGGGTGGGCGGAGAGGATCAGCTTGTTCAGCTCCTCCCGCACGCGCTCCGCCGAGACGATCTCGATGCGCTCGGCCATGGCCTTCATCGCGGCGACGACGTCCGGGGCGACCTCGAAGTCGAGCTGCGCGGCGAAGCGCGCGGCCCTGAGCATGCGCAGCGGATCGTCGGAGAAGGACGCCTCGGGGGTGCCGGGCGTACGCAGCACTCCGGCCGCGAGGTCCCCCAGACCGCCGTACGGATCGATGAACTCCTTCTGCGGCAGCGCGACGGCCATCGCGTTGACGGTGAAGTCCCGGCGCACGAGATCGTCCTCGATGGAGTCCCCGTACGACACCTCGGGCTTGCGCGACGTGCGGTCGTAGGCCTCGGAGCGGTAGGTCGTGACCTCGATCTGGAAATCCTGCCGGTCGTCGCCGACCCCGCCCTCCTTCTGGACACCGACCGTGCCGAACGCGATCCCGACCTCCCAGACCGAGTCCGCCCAGGGCCGGACGATCTTCAGTACGTCGTCGGGCCTGGCGTCGGTCGTGAAGTCGAGGTCGTTGCCGAGGCGACCGAGGAGGGCGTCCCTCACCGAGCCCCCGACCAGGGCGAGTGTGAAACCTGCCTCCTGGAATCGGCGGGCGAGATCGTCGGCGACAGGGGACACCCGCAGCAGTTCGCTGACCGCGCGGCGCTGCACCTGACTCAGTGCAAGGGGAGTCTCTTCGTTGGCGTTCGGCACAACAGAAAAGGGTACGTGCCCCGGCCGACCCCGGCGCCCGAGTTTCCGGTGCACGGGTTTCCGCTCACCCATGAGATTCTTCCGATCATGAGGGGTCGGTCCCCGGCACTTCGTCACAGCGCACATCGTTACCATGCGTGGACGCACAATCGACGACGACCATTGACGACGACGAGGGACGGGCGGGCGCGTGGCCGAGGCGGCAGACATCCAGGGGATGAAGCACTCTCCTGCCCGCCGACGGCTCGGGCGCACCGCCGCCGTGGCCACAGGGGTGCCGCTCCTGGCCGGGCTGCTGGGGGGCCTCGCGGCGCCGCAGGCGGCCGCGGCCGGTCCGACCGTCTCCGCGGCCACCACAGAGGCCGCCACGGCGTCCCCGGCGAGCGCCGCCGCCGAGCCGTCCGGGTCGAGCACCGTCTCTGTCGCACTCGACACCCTGGCGCCCAGCGCGCCGACGAAGGGCGACACCCTCACGATCTCCGGCACGGTGACCAACAAGAGCAAGAAGCCGGTCACCGACGCTCAGGTCGATCTCCGGGTGGGCCCGCGGCTCAACGGCAGGACCGCCATCGACGACGCGGTCGAGCGTTCCAGCGACACCACGTACGACCCACTGCCGGTGGGCGGCAAATACAAGGTGGAGTTCGACAAGCTCGCCTCGGGCATCAGCTACGACTTCGCCCTGTCCGTGCCGGTGAACAAGCTCGGCCTGGGGGCGGACGGTGTCTACCAACTCGGCGTGACGCTCACGGGCCGGACGGCGGCCGAGCCGTACGACCACACGCTCGGCGTCCGGCGGACGTTCCTGCCGTGGCAGCCGGAAGCTGTGGACACCAAGACCAAGTTCACCTATCTCTGGCCGCTGATCTCCACCTCCCACATCTCCGCCGAGACGGGTTCGGACGATCAGCAGACCCCGGTCTTCGAGAACGACGACCTGGCCGAGGAGCTGGCCCCCGGCGGCCGGCTGGAGCAGCTCGTCTCCCTCGGCAGCCAGCTTCCCGTCACCTGGGTCGTCGACCCGGACCTCCTCGCCACCGTCGTGGCGATGACCGAGCCGTACCGCGTACGGGACGGGAACTCCACGGTCACGGGCAAGAACCAGCTCGTCGCCAGGACGTGGCTCAACTCCCTGGAGAAGGCCGTCCAGGACAACCCCAACATCGTCGCTCTGCCCTTCGGCGACCCCGACCTGGCGTCCCTGGCCCACGGCGGTGAGAACGTCTCCGGCACCCTGGGCCATCTCCAGGGCTCCAGCGAGGTGGCCGCGCTGACCGTGGAGTCCACCCTCCATGTGCAGCCCGCCACCGACTTCGCGTGGCCGGTGAACGGCGCCGTCGATCCGGCGATCGTCGATGTCGCGACCTCCGCGGGCGCCGACAAGGTGATCTCGCGCAGCGACAGCATCCAGGACAACCTGCCGTACACGGCGAGCGCGGCGCGGCCCATCGGC
Organism: Streptomyces panacea; assembly: GCF_040560175.1. Lineage (NCBI taxonomy): Bacteria > Bacillati > Actinomycetota > Actinomycetes > Kitasatosporales > Streptomycetaceae > Streptomyces > Streptomyces panacea. The sequence goes on along the minus strand of NZ_JARJHW010000034.1, from coordinate 29,456 downwards.
GGCGGTACGACGGCCGTGGTCAGCGACACCCGGCTGTCCACGGCGTTCGAGAGCGATGTGAGCACGGCGGGCAGTTCCACGCTCGCGGTCCAGAAGTTCCTCGCCCAGTCGCTGGCCGTGACCCTCCAGGACTCCTCCAAGCAGCGCAACATCGTCGTCGCCCCGCAGCGGACGCCGTCGGCCGGGCAGGCGCAGTCCATGGCCCGCGCCCTCCAGGGGCTGGACGGGCAGCGCTGGACCCAGTCGTCCGACCTGGTCGCCGCCGCCGCGGCCAAGCCGGACACGAACGCCACGACCAAGGTGCCCGGCGCCTCGCGGTATCCGGACAAGCTCCATGACCAGGAGCTCCCCCCGTCCGCGTTCGAGGAGATCAAGGGGATCGACGAACGGCTCGGGAAGTTCAAGGCCATCCTGACCCTTCCCGACCGGGTCGCGACGCCCTTCGCCAACGCCGTCAACCGGGCTGTCTCGACGTCCTGGCGGGGCGACGTGCAGGGCGCCAGGGAGTACCGCGCCTCGGTGAACCGCTATCTGATGAGCCTCTCCAGCGAGGTCCAGCTCATCCAGAAGTCGGAACTGACCCTGTCCGGACGCAGCGCGACCATCCCGGTGACGGTCCAGAACCAGCTGCTGCAAGACGTCGACCACCTCGTCCTGCGTCTCCAGTCCACGAACAAGACTCGTCTGAAGCTGGACGACGGCAGCGCCGTCACCCAGCAGGAGATCAAGATCGACGGCGGGCACACCCAGGTGGTGAAGTTCACCGGCACGGCCAACGCCAACGGGCCCGTGGGGCTCACGGCCCAGCTGTACACCGCCGACGGGCGGCCGTACGGCAACCCCATGACATTCCAGGTCAGGGTCTCCGAGCTCACTCCGACCGTGATGCTCGTCATCGCCGGCGGTGTGCTGCTCCTCGTCCTGGCCGGGGTCAAGATGTACAGCCAGCGCAAGCGGGCGGTGGCGGCGAAGGCGGCCGAGGACAAGACCGCCGCGGACGCCGCCGCAGAGGCCGGTGGCACTGACGAGGACGCCGGCGAGGACGAGGGCGAGGTCGCCGAGAACGGCGACGCGCACGACGGCGGCCCTGCCGACGACGCTGCCGCTGTCGACGACGCGAAGACGGCCCCGGCGCCCGTCGCTCCGCCCTCGGCGGAGGAGATTCCCGGAGACGTCGACGGCGCCGAACCCGGGCAGCCGAGTGACCCGACCCCGGACACCCGTCCGGAAAGCGGGGACCCGTCGGGCAAGGGTGAGAAAGTGGACCGTTGAGCGATGTCGTGGCCGGCCGGCCGGGGACGATGAGGTGGGGTAACCATGAACGCGCCGTACGACGGTGACCGCGGGCAGCGTGCTGGCGGCGATCCGGCAGGGCATGTTCCGCCGCAGCCTCCCGCAGCCGACCCCAACGCCCCCGTGCCCGACCCCGCAAGGGACCCGTACAACCAGGGGCCGTACGCCCCGGGGCCCTACACCCAAGCGCCGTACGCCCAGGCCCCGTACAGCCCGGACCAGTACGCGCAGGACGCGTACGCCCAGGATCCGTACGTCCAGGACGCCTACCGGCACGATCCCTACCGCGCGCAGGACCTCTCGGCGCAGGACCCGGTGTCCGAGGCGCTCTACGACCGCGCCGCGCATCCGCCGCCGCCTCCCGGCACCTATCCGGAGACGATGCCGCTCTACCAGCAGCCGCCGGTGCAGCAGCACTCCCCCGATCCGCGTGTCTGGGCCCAGCCCCCGCCGCCGGAGCCCGACGGTCCGTCCCGCCACCTGCCGTTCGGGGACGACGCGCGGACCACGCAGTTCATGGGCGTCGACGAGCTCGTCACCCGGGCACGCACCGACGAGCAGGAGCCCGACGCCTTCGCGCATCTCTTCCGCGACCAGCAGGGGATGGGCCGGCCGACGGCCGCCCCCGAACCCGAGGCGGCCCCCGCGCCGCCCGCGAAGAAGGCCGGCGGACGTGCTTCGAGTCTGCTGAAGTCCAGCGCGGTGATGGCGGCGGGCACGCTCGTCTCCCGGCTCACCGGCTTCGTACGCTCCGCCCTGATCGTGGCCGCGCTCGGTGCCGCCACGCTCGGCGACACCTTCCAGCTGGCCATCACCCTGCCGACGATGATCTACATCCTGACCATCGGCGGCGGCCTCAACTCCGTCTTCGTCCCGCAGCTCATCCGCGCGATGAAGGACGACGAGGACGGCGGCGAGGCGTACGCGAACCGCCTGCTGACACTGGTCATCGTCATCCTCGGCACACTGACCGCGCTCTCGGTGTTCGCCGCCCCGCTGCTGGTGCGCCTCATGTCGGTGAGCATCGCCGACAACCCGGCGGCCAACGATGTCGCGGTCACCTTCGTGCGCTACTGCCTGATCACCATCTTCTTCATGGGCGTGCACGTGGTGATGGGGCAGATCCTCAACGCCCGCGGCCGGTTCGGCGCGATGATGTGGACGCCGGTCCTCAACAACATCATCATCATCGCCACCCTCGTCATGTTCATCTGGGTGTACGGCGCCGCCGAGGACTCCGGGATGACGGTCGCGTCCATCCCGCCCGAGGCGGAGCGCCTGCTCGGTGTCGGCGTGGTGCTCGGCCTCACCGTCCAGGCCCTCGCGATGATCCCCTACCTCCGTGAGACGGGCTTCCGGATCCGGCTGCGATTCGACTGGCGCGGCCACGGCCTCGGCAAGGCCGCCAAGCTCGCCAAGTGGACCGTGCTGTTCGTCCTCGCCAACCAGGCCGGTGTGCTGGTCGTCTCGCAGCTCTCCACGGCTGCGGGCGTCGACTCGGGCACCCAGGGCGCGGGTTACATCGCCTACTCCAACGCCCAGCTGATCTGGGGCATGCCACAGGCCATCATCACCGTCTCGGTCATGGCGGCCCTGCTGCCCCGGCTCTCCCGCTCGGCGCACGACGGCGACACCGGAGCCGTACGCGACGACATCTCGCAGGGCCTGCGCAACTCGGCCGTCGCGATCGTCCCCGTCGCCTTCAGCTTCGTCGCCCTCGGCATCCCGATGTGCACACTGATCTTCGGCTCCTCCGGCATCGAGTCGGCGCGCTCCATGGGCTACATGCTGATGGCCTTCGGCCTCGGTCTGATCCCGTTCTCCGTGCAGTACGTGGTGCTGCGTGCCTTCTACGCGTACGAGGACACCCGGACTCCCTTCTACAACACGGTCATCGTGGCCGTTGTGAACGCCGCCGCCTCCGCCGTCTGCTTCGTCGTCCTTCCCTCGCGCTGGGCCGTCGTGGGCATGGCCGCCTCGTACGGGCTCGCCTACGCCGTCGGCGTGGGTATCGCCTGGCGCAGGCTCAAGAAGCGGCTGGGGGGCGATCTGGACGGCTCTCACGTGCTGCGTACGTACGCCCGGCTCTGCCTGGCGTCCGTCCCCGGCACGATCGCCGCCGGCGCCGTCGCCTACCTGGTGCTCGAAAAGCTCGGCAGTGAAGTGCTGGGCTCGTTCGCAGCGCTGGCGATCGGCGGGATCGTCCTGTTGGGCGGCTTCTTCGTCGTCGCACGAAAACTGCGTATCGAAGAGATGAACGCCTTGGTCGGAATGGTCAGGGGCCGTCTCGGGCGCTAGCGCGCGGCGCCCGAGCACAACCATCGTCGGCCGCCGTGTGTCGTGCATAGCGTCCAACTGTGGGCACAATTGGCGTGGCTGTTGGACAGTGCGCAACGGATGGGGAGGCAGGAGCGACGGTGGCGGAACGGAGCACGGCTGCCGTCGAGGTGGCCGACAACAGCGGTGACGAACCGCCGGCCGCCCAGGCGGACAAGGCCACCACCGACGGGGTGGCGAAGGCCCAGAACGCCGAGGACGACAAGGCCGGGGAGCCAGGAGCCGAGAAATCGGCGGAGTCGACGGGGGAGAAGCCGGAGACGGGCGGGGCCGAGGAATCGGCGGAGACGGGCGGCGAGAAGCGCCAGGAGACCCGGCCGACCGTGGCGGCACCCGAACTCCACAGCGGCCACAAGCTCGCCAGACGCTACCGCCTCGAAGAGTGCGTCACCCGTCTGGACGGGTTCAGCAGCTGGCGCGCGGTCGACGAGAAGCTGCGCCGCGCCGTCGGCGTGCACCTCCTGCCCGCCGACCACCCACGGGCCCGCTCCGTGCTGGCGGCGGCCCGTTCCTCCGCCCTCCTCGGGGACCCGCGCTTCGTCCAGGTCCTCGACGCCGTCGAGGAGAACGACCTCGTCTACGTCGTCCACGAGTGGCTGCCCGACGCGACGGAACTCACCGCGATCCTCGCCGCCGGCCCGATGGAGGCCCACGACGCCTACCAGCTCGTCAGCCAGGTGTCGCAGGCGCTGGCCGCCGCGCACCGCGAAGGCCTGGCCCATCTGAAGCTGACGCCCGGGGCCGTCCTGCGCAGCTCCACCGGCCAGTACCGGATCCGCGGCCTCGCCGTGAACGCCGCCCTGCGCGGCATCAGCGCGGAACGCCCCCAGCGCACCGACACCGAGGCGATCGGCGCGCTCCTGTACGCGGCGCTGACGCACCGCTGGCCGTATGAGACGGACGCCTACGGCCTCGCGGGGCTGCCCAAGGGCGTCGGTCTGATCGCTCCCGACCAGGTGCGGGCCGGGGTCCACCGCGGTCTGTCCGAGCTCGCCATGCGCGCCCTGGTCAACGAGGGCGCCACCGCCTCGCGCCAGGACCCGCCCTGCACCACTCCCGACGAACTGGCCAAGGCCGTCGCCGAGATGCCTCGTGTACGGCCCCCGGAGCCCACGTTCGCCGCGCCGCCCGAGTACCAGCGCACCACCTACCAGCAGGGCTCGTACGCGCGCCCCGCCACCCGGCCCATCGGTCAGCCCGTCCCCCGGCCCGCGCCCGTCCCGCCACCGCCCCTTCAGAGCCGTACCGGCAAGGCACTTAAGTGGACGGTCTCCGCGCTCCTCATCGCCGTGCTGGGGCTCGCCAGCTGGCAGGTCGCCGACCACATGCTCAACCGCAAGAACACCGACGAGACGAATCAGTCCCAGTCGGCGGACGGTGACCAGCAGAAGCCCCCGCCCCGGACCCCGAAGAATCTGAAGATCGCCGACACCGCGGTGTTCGCGCCCGACGGTTCCGGCGTCAAGGAGCAGGACGTCCACCTGGCCACGGACGGCAACACCGGCACCGCCTGGATCACCCCGAAGTACACCGGCTACGCGAACTACGGCAATCTGCCCAGCCGCCGGGGCGGCAGCGGGATAGTCGTCGATCTCGGCAGCGTGCAGGATGTGTACGGCGTCGATGTCGCCATGTACCGCGGCGGCCAGAAGGTCCAGGTTCTCGCCGCCGGCGAGAACGCCTCGTCGCCGTCGGGCCTCTCGGACTTCTCCCAGCGCATCACCGAACTGGGGCAGACCGGCAGCAATGTGAAGGCGGCCCTGGACAAGCCCGTCAGAACCAGGTACGTACTGATCCACATCACGGAACTCGCTCCGGACACATCCGCGAACGAGTTCCGGGGCGGAATCTCGGAGATCAAGGTCATAGGCTGACCCTGCGGACCAGGGGGAGGGGGCTCACCGTTGGAAGACGCCACACTCGCCGGCGTGAACGACCAGGATCTCCTGGCACGTCACGTCGAGGGGGATCCTGACGCCTTCGGTGAGCTCGTACGACGCCACCGCGACCGCCTCTGGGCCGTGGCGCTGCGCACGCTGGGAGACCGCGAGGAAGCCGCCGACGCCGTGCAGGACGCGCTGGTGTCCGCCTTCCGCGCCGCCCACACCTTCCGCGGCCAGTCCGCCGTCACGACCTGGCTGCACCGCATCACCGTCAACGCCTGTCTCGACCGCGCGAGGAAGGCCGCCTCCCGCAAGACGTCACCCGTGGACGACACGGAGCGCCTGGACCAGCTTCTCGAACCTCACGAGTCGGCCGAGGCTCCCGCCGAGCGCCAGGACCTCCATCGCCAGCTTCTCGTCGCCCTCGCCAAGCTGCCCGCCGACCAGCGGGCCGCGCTGGTCCTGGTCGACATGCAGGGGTACCCCGTGGCGGAGGCCGCGCAGGTTCTCGACGTACCCGTCGGGACCATAAAGAGCCGCTGCGCGCGCGGCCGGGCCAGACTCCTGCCGATGCTCACCCATCTGCGGGAGAGCACCGGCGGCACCGGTGAGAGAGGCGGTCTGGGAGCACAAAGGAACCGGACGCCGGGGACATCCGTCCCATCGGAGCCGGGACCACCGAACAGAGGACCGGACACAGGGCCAGTCACCGGACCAGACGCGGGACCACAGGGTCCTGCCGCCGTGAAGGGAGGAGGTGGGCGCGCGTGACAACCACGACCGGCACGACCGAGCACCCGGACGTCTCGGAGATCTCCGACCTCACGGAGGGCCTGCTCTCCCCCGCGCGGAGCGTCGAGCTGCGCGAACACCTCGACGGCTGCTCGCTGTGCGCCGAGGTCCACGAGTCGCTGGAGGAGATCCGCGGACTGCTGGGATCGCTGCCCGGCCCGCCGCGTATGCCCGCCGACGTGGCCGCCCGGGTCGACGCCGCCCTGGCCGCCGAGGCCCTGCTGAACGCGACCGCACCGGATCCGCTCGCGGTGGAGACGACCGCCGATGTTTCACGTGAAACATCGCGCGCCGCCGAGGCCACCGACGACGCACCGGACACGTTCGAGCGGGAGTCCGAGACCGTCCCCGCCGCCGACGCTCCTCGGGCAGACCGGTCGGACCGCCCTGCGGGCCGCCCACGGGCGGCCACCGGCCCCGGCCGCACCCGGCAGCAGCGCCGCCGTCGCGGTGCGATCCTCGGTGCCGTCTTCGGAACGGCGGCGATCGGCGTGAGCGTTCTGCTGTTCCAGACGTCGTCGCTCTCCGGGGGAGACTCCGCGTCCTCCTACAAGTCCGACGCGGGAGCGAACCAGGCCGACGGCGCCAGTGTCGCGTTCTCCGGCACCGGAATGCAGGAGAAGGTCCACTCCCTGCTCAAGCCCGCCACCGCCACCGCCACCGCCACCGGCAAGCCGCGCGTGGGCGAGGGCCAGGAATCCACCAAGGACGCGCCCAGCGCCTCCGCCTCCCCCAGGCTGACGCAGCAGGTGCCGCCCTGCATCCAGCAGGGGACCGGCCGTACGGACACGCCGCTCGCCGCCGAGAGGGGCACATACGAGGGCACTGATGCCTTCCTCCTCGTCCTGTCGGATCCCACGGACGGCAGCTTGGTGGAGGCGTACGTCATCGATGCGGCGTGCGTCGACAACATCCCGCCCGTCAAGGGCGAACTCCTGCTCTCGCAGACCTATTCCCGCCGCTGACAGACTGCCCGGCGCCGCCGGGACCTCGCGGGAATGCGAGGCCCGTAGGATCCGTTGGGTGGGGTGAGAGTCCTGAACCGCCCCGTTGGCAGTAGCAGGCAGTCTGCAGAGACGAGGAAGTAACCCGTGAGCGACGTCCGTAATGTGATCATCATCGGCTCCGGGCCGGCCGGCTACACGGCTGCGCTCTACACCGCACGCGCGTCGCTGCGTCCCCTCGTGTTCGAGGGTGCCGTCACCGCAGGTGGCGCGCTGATGAACACCACCGATGTGGAGAACTTCCCCGGCTTCCGCGACGGCATCATGGGCCCCGACCTGATGGACAACATGCGGGCGCAGGCGGAGCGCTTCGGTGCCGAGCTGGTCCCGGACGACGTCATCTCGGTCGACCTCACCGGGGAGATCAAGACGGTCACCGACACGGCGGGCATCGTGCACCGGGCGAAGGCCGTGATCGTCACGACCGGCTCGCAGCACCGGAAGCTCGGACTGCCCCGCGAGGACGCCCTCTCCGGACGCGGCGTCTCCTGGTGTGCCACATGTGACGGCTTCTTCTTCAAGGACCAGGACATCGCGGTGGTCGGCGGCGGCGACACGGCGATGGAGGAGGCGACCTTCCTCTCCCGGTTCGCCAAGTCGGTCACGATCGTCCACCGCCGTGACAGCCTGCGGGCCTCCAAGGCCATGCAGGACCGGGCCTTCGCCGACCCGAAGATCCGGTTCGCCTGGGACAGCGCGGTCGAGGAGATCCATGGTGAGCAGAAGCTCTCCGGTCTGACCCTGCGCAACACCAAGACCGGTGAGACGTCCGAGCTGCCGGTGACCGGGCTGTTCATCGCCGTGGGCCACGACCCGCGTACCGAGCTCTTCAAGGGCCAGCTCGACCTCGACGGCGAGGGTTACCTCACGGTGGACGCGCCCTCGACGCGCACCAACCTCACGGGTGTCTTCGCCGCCGGAGACGTCGTCGACCACACCTACCGTCAGGCGATCACCGCCGCGGGCACCGGATGCTCCGCGGCCCTCGACGCCGAGCGCTTCCTCTCCGCGCTGGCCGACGGCGAGAACGCCGCCGAGCCGGAGAAGAGTGCCGAGCCGGAGAAGACCGCCTCCGTCTGACCAGCAGTACCGCGTATCCACACCCCACGAAGTTAGGAGGCCGCCGTGGCCGGCGACCTGAAGCATGTGACCGACGACTCGTTCGACGAGGACGTCCTCAAGAGCGACAAGCCCGTACTGGTGGACTTCTGGGCCGCCTGGTGCGGACCGTGCCGCCAGATCGCACCGTCGCTCGAAGCCATCGCGGCCGAGCACGGCGACAAGATCAAGGTCGTCAAGCTCAACATCGACGAGAACCCGGCCACCGCAGCCAAGTACGGCGTCATGTCCATCCCGACGCTGAACGTCTACCAGAACGGCGAGGTCGCCAAGACCATCGTCGGCGCCAAGCCCAAGGCCGCCATCGTGCGCGACCTGGAGACCTTCATCGGTGACAGTGCACCGGTGAGCAAGGAAGCAACCACCTAAGCACCACGCACCACGCACGATGTTTCACGTGAAACGGGCCCGTCCCCCTGGCAGAGGGGGACGGGCCCGTTCTTGTCTCTTCCGCGACTCCGCAACGCCAAGACTCCGCGCCATCAGAGCGGCCTGAGCGCCGGATCCTTCTGCACCGCGCCCAGCAGCCTGTCCAGGGCGTGCTCGACGTCTTCCTTCCAGGAGAGCGTCGTCCGCAGATCGAGCCTCAGCCGCGGGTACGCGGGATGCGTGCGTACGGTCTTGAACCCCACAGCCAGCAGATGGTCCGCCGGCAGCACACAGGCCGGCTCCTTCCAGCGCGCGTCCCCGAACGCCTCGATCGCCTTGAACTCACGCCGCAGCAGATCCTTCGCGACCGTCTGCACCATCACCCGGCCGAGCCCCTGCCCCCGATAGCCCGGCATGATCCAGCCGGTTATCAGCTGTACGGCGTCCGGAGAGACCGGACTCGTCGGAAACGCCGTGGCGCGGGGCACGTACGCCGGAGGCGCGTACAGAACGAAGCCGACGGGCACGTCGTCCACGTAGACCAGCCGGCCGCACGACCCCCACTCCAGCAGGACGGCCGAGATCCAGGCTTCCTTCTCCTGCCGGGCCCTGCCGGCTCCTACCGCCGCTTTTCCCCTGACCGGATCAAGCTCCCAGAAGACGCACTCCCCGCATCGTCGGGGGAGGTCGGGAAGGTTGTCCAGCGTGAGCGGTACGAGCCGTCGCCCCATCGAGGCAGTTCCTCACTTCCTGCGCCTGCCGCGCCACGAGCCGCGGTCAGTGCGCTGCGCTCCCGAAGCAGGCTGCCGACGAAACCGCCGACGACCCCCAGGCCCAGTCCAGCTGACATCAGTTGGCTGCGGCTCACCGATTGCATGGCCCCGCCCTTCCTCTGAGGTGGATCAAGGTGGATGCGCCATACCAGAACGCATCGTATCCACCCAGAGGTGCCGCGCACACCGGAGGACGGCAAAGGGCGGGCCGTGTTCCGGTTCGTACCGGACAAGGCCCGCCCTTATGGCGGTGTGCGGAGCGTCAGCTCTCGTCGGGCTCCAGGCCGTTCGACCGGTCGGGGCCGTCCACGCCCTCTGCGTCGTCACCGTCCTCGTCGGCGGGTCCCCTGTCCAGGACGCGGCCCTCGCCGGGGGCGAGAGTGCCGAGGATGCGCTCCAGGTCGACCAGCGAGGCGAACTCGACGGTGATCTTCCCCTTCTTCTGACCGAGGTCGACCTTCACCCGGGTCTCGAAGCGGTCCGACAGCCGGGAGGCCAGATCGTTCAGCGCGGGCGACGGCAGGGCTCCGGCCCGCAGGCCCTTCGATCGAGCTGTGCTCTTGGGCCGTGAACCCATCAGGGTCACGATCTCCTCGACGGCGCGCACGGACAGCCCCTCGGCGACGATGCGGTGGGCCAGCCGGTCCTGCTCGTCCGAGTCGTCCACCGAGAGCAGCGCCCTGGCGTGCCCGGCAGACAGCACCCCGGCGGCGACCCTGCGCTGTACGGGAAGCGAGAGCCGCAGCAGCCGCAGCGTGTTGGAGACCTGCGGACGCGAGCGCCCGATCCGGTCGGCCAGCTGGTCGTGGGTGCAGTGGAAGTCCTTGAGCAACTGGTCGTAGGCCGCGGCCTCTTCCAGCGGGTTCAGCTGCGCCCGGTGGAGGTTCTCCAGCAGGGCGTCCAGCAGCAGCTTCTCGTCCTCGGTGGCGCGGACGATCGCCGGGATGCGCTCCAGACCGGCTTCCCGGCAGGCCCGCCAGCGCCGCTCGCCCATGATGAGCTCGAAGCGCTCCGGCCCCAACTGCCGTACGACGATGGGCTGGAGCAGTCCCACCTCCTTGATGGAGGTGACCAGCTCGGCGAGCGCGTCCTCGTCGAACACCTCACGGGGCTGCCGTGGGTTCGGCGTGATGTAGTCCATCGGCACTTCGGCGAAGTACACGCCTTCCGGCGCGGTCACCTCGGCCGGGACCGGCGTGTCCTGGGCGGGGATCTCCGCCGTCGCCGGTGCGGGCGTCTGCGGCAGCGTCGCCACCTTGGCAGCCGCGACACCGCGCTCCGCCGTCAGGACCGGTCCCTGTCCGGAGGAGTTGGCCTCCCCGGAAGAGGCTGTCTGCTTCTCCTGCGGAGCCGCGGGGATCAGCGCATTGAGCCCACGCCCCAAACCTCTACGTCGGTCGCTCACTGCGTCCCCTTCGAAATGCTCTGCTGACTGTTGCCGATCGCGTGGGCATGCTTGACGTCGTAGCTCATGCCGACCCCACGCAGGGCGATTTCACGAGCGGCTTCGAGGTACGACAGGGAGCCGCTGGAACCCGGATCATAGGTCAGTACCGTCTGCCCGTAGCTCGGCGCCTCCGAGATCCTGACCGATCGAGGGATGCTCGTCCGCAGCACCTCCTCACCGAAGTGGCTGCGGACCTCGTCGGCCACCTGGGAGGCGAGCCGTGTCCTGCCGTCGTACATGGTGAGCAGAATCGTGGACACGTGCAGCGTGGGGTTCAGATGCGCCCGCACCAGGTCCACGTTCCGGATCAGCTGCCCCAGCCCTTCGAGCGCGTAGTACTCGCACTGGATGGGGATCAGTACCTCGGCGCCGGCGACCAGCGCGTTGACGGTCAACAGGCCGAGCGACGGCGGGCAGTCGATCAAGATGTAGTCCAGCGGCTGCTCGTACGCCTCGATCGCCCGCTGAAGCCGGCTCTCCCGCGCGACCAGCGACACCAGCTCGATCTCCGCACCGGCGAGGTCGATGGTGGCGGGTGCGCAGAAGAGACCTTCGACGTCCACCACGGGCTGGACCACGTCGGAGAGCGGCTTGCTCTCCACCAGGACGTCGTAGATCGAGGGGACTTCGGCGTGGTGATCGATCCCGAGCGCCGTGGAGGCGTTGCCCTGGGGATCGAGGTCGACGACGAGGACGCGCGCGCCGTGCAGCGCGAGCGAGGCGGCGAGATTGACCGTGGTCGTGGTCTTGCCGACGCCGCCCTTCTGGTTGGCGATGACCATGACCCGCGTCCGCTCGGGGCGTGGCAAGCCCTCACCGGCGCGCCCCAGGGCCTCCACGGCCAGCTGGGCAGCGCGGCCGATGGGGGTGTCATCCATCGGGGGCGGTGATGTTTCACGTGAAACATCGCCGCCCGACGACTCGGAACGGGGACCGGGGACCGGATCGGTCATCGGTCCCGCGATGTTGGCGTCGGACCGCAAGGATTCACTCTCCTCGACTTCAGGCTCGCAATGAGGAGAGCCTGCCATGCTTTCGGGGTCGGGAACCAGCGAGGCCCGTGGTTCTGTGGATGAATCCATATCTGTGGCCAACCCGGTACCCCTTACGAGGGGTTTCTTGCCCCGCGGTGTGGAAGCGGCGCGACCTCGGCCGATAATGCCCTGCAGCAGGGAACGACGTTTCACGTGAAACACGATGCACTCGCCGCAGGGCTAGACCGTCACGACACTCCGCAGTGGATGGTCCGGGCTGCTTTCCATGGGAGCAGCACCGGCAGAGATCGCCGACAGAGGCCACCGGACTCCATCGGCGGGGGCGTCACCGGCGTCGGCGTACCCGGTCCGCGCGGGCGGCCCTGGCGCGCTTCGTGGCGAACCGCACCCCGCCGGGACTCTCCCCGACCTCCGCGCGCACCACGGTGGCCGGCGGGTCGACCAGACCCTCGCCGACCCGGAGCACCGAGGAATCGATCACACCGAGCTTGCTCAGTGCCGACCGGGCACCCTTCAGCTCCTCCTCGGCCGTGTCCCCCTTGAGCGCCAGCATCTCTCCGTACGGGCGCAGCAGCGGCACGCCCCAGCCGGCCAGCCGGTCCAGCGGTGCCACGGCGCGTGCCGTCACCACATGGACGGGCTGGAGCGTCCCGAGTACTTCCTCGGCGCGCCCCCGCACCACCGTCACATGGTCCAGGCCCAGGAGCTCGACCACTTCCTGGAGGAAGTTCGTGCGCCGGAGCAGCGGCTCCAGCAGCGTGATCCGCAGATCCGGCCGCACCAGCGCCAGCGGGATGCCCGGAAGCCCCGCGCCCGAGCCGACGTCACAGACGCTCACGCCCTCGGGCACGACCTCGGAGAGCACCGCGCAGTTCATCAGGTGCCGCTCCCAGAGCCGCGGCACCTCACGCGGCCCGATGAGACCGCGGGTGACTCCCGCGTCCGCGAGGAGCTCCGCGTACCGGACGGCCGCCGGGAAGGAGTCCCCGAACACCGTCCTCGCCTCGTCCGGCGCAGGGGGAAGCTCTGCTGCCTCCGTCACGGGAACCGTCCTTCCGTACGGAACCACCAAGATGTGGCTCACAGTCACTGTGTGGCTGACAAAGTTCGGCCCCGCCTGTGGACAGACGGGGCCGAGAACCGAGAGACCGCTCAGGCAGGGAGCACGACGACGAAGCGCTGCGGCTCCTCGCCCTCGGACTCACTCCGCAGTCCGGCCGCCGCGACGGCGTCGTGCACGACCTTGCGCTCGAAGGGCGTCATGGGGTTCAGCTTCACCGGCTCACCGGTGCTCTTCACCTCGTCGGCCGTCTTGGCGCCCAGCTCGGCGAGCTCCGTGCGCTTCTTCGCCCGGAAGCCCCCGATGTCCAGCATCAGCCGGCTGCGGTCGCCGGTCTCCCGGTGCACCGCGAGCCGCGTCAGCTCCTGGAGCGCTTCGAGCACCTCGCCGTCCCGCCCGACGAGCTTCTGCAGATCACGGCCACTCACATCGCTGATGATCGAAACCGCGGCCCGGTCGGCCTCGACGTCCATGTCGATGTCACCGTCGAGGTCGGCGATGTCGAGCAGACCTTCGAGATAGTCGGCCGCGATCTCGCCTTCCTGCTCAAGACGGGTGAGGGTGTCACTACCCTCGGCGGCGGCGGAGATGGTGCCTTCCGACACGGATGGACTCCTTCTTACTACGGGCTGGCTACGGGCTTCGGGGCGCTGCGCTTACTTCTTGGTCGGGTGCTTGGGCCGCTGCTGGCCCTTGCGCGGCCCGGACTTGGCCCGTGCGGCACCGTTGCCGGTCTTGCGCGGCGGCTTGGGCTGGCTGTCCTGTGGCTCGTCGTTCTTCTGCAGCGACGTCTTGGGCGCCTCATCGGTGGCGTCGTCGGAAGGCTTCGTTCCCGAAGTCTTCGGCGCGGGCTGCTGGCCGCCGCCGGTCTGTCGCTTCGACTTGGGCTGCCGCTTGGGCTGCTGCCGCTTGGCCGCGTGCGACTCGCCCTCGGGCAGGGCCTCACCCTTGATCACCGTGCCGTCGGGCTGCGCGACAAGACCGGTCTTGGAGAGGCTGTTGACGAACTTACGCTCATTGTCGTTGCGGTCGGGCCCCTTGGCCACGATCGCCGAGACGATGTTGCGCCTGCGCTTCGAGCGGACCTCGTTGTGCGTGGAGATGCTCTTGAGCAGCCGCTGGAGGTACTGGTCCTGGGCCTTGCTGCCCGGAGTCGGGTTCTGGTTGATCACGTACATCTGCTGGCCCATGGTCCACACGTTGGTGGTCAGCCAGTAGACGAGGACACCGACGGGGAAGTTGACGCCCATCACCATGAAGATCAGCGGGAAGATGTACATCAGCATCTTCTGCTGCTGCATGTACGGCGTCTTGACCGTCAGGTCGACGTTCTTCGTCATCAGCTGGCGCTGCGTGTAGAACTGCGACGCCGACATCAGGACGATCATGATCGCGGTGACGACACGTACGGAGAGCTGCGTGGCGTCCAGCGACGCAACCTTGTCGGCGCTGTCGGTGAACTTCGCGGCCAGCGGGGCGCCGAAGATGTGCGCCTGTCGCGCGCTGTCGAGCAGCGACTGGTTGATGACACCGATCGTCTTGCCCGAGGCGATGCTGGAGAGCACGTGGTAGAGGGCGAAGAAGAACGGTGACTGCGCCAGGATGGGAAGGCACGAGGAGAGCGGGTTGGTGCCCGTCTCCTTGTACAGCTTCATCATCTCTTCGGACTGACGCTGCTTGTCGTTCTTGTAGCGCTCCTGGATGGCCTTCATCTTGGGCTGAAGGACCTGCATGTTCCGGGTCGACTTGATCTGCTTGACGAACAGCGGGATCAGACAGATCCGGATGAGTACCACCAGGGACACGATGGACAGTCCCCAGGCCCAGCCCGTATCGGGGCCGAAGATCGCCCCGTACACCGTGTGGAACTGGACGATGACCCACGAGACTGGCGTGGTGATGAAACTGAAGAAACTGGCAATCGTGTCCACTAATCAAGCTCCTTGAGCATTGGACGAGGTCTCTGCGGCCGGACTCGGGGTTTCGGGGGCCGAGGCCGAACCCCCGGAAGGCACGCCGGCGGCGGATTGCCCGCCCTTGGTGCCGCGCCACGCGTTGCGCAGCAGTTCATGCCACCGTGGGCGCTTGCGCGGTGGAACGTGGTCCACACCGCCCGGCGACCACGGATTGCACCGCAGAATGCGCCAGGCCGTCAGACCGATTCCCTTGACCGCGCCATGCCGGTCGATGGCCGTGTAGCCGTAGTGGGAACACGATGGGTAGTACCGGCAGACGGGCCCGAGCAACGGGCTGATCGTCCACTGGTACAGCTTGATCAGAGCCAGCAGCGGGTACTTCATCGCGCGCCCCCTCCCAGCAGCCGCTCAAGGGCGGCGTCCAGGTCTCGGGCCAGCTGTGCATGGTCGGCGTCGCCCGCACCGGGCAGCGCTCGTACGACAACCAGGCTACCGGGGGCCAACCGGGACAGCCGATCGCGTATGAGGTGACGGAGTTTCCGCTTCACCCGGGTCCGTACGACGGCCCCGCCCACGGCTTTGCTTACGACGAAACCCGCCCGCGTCGGGGGATCGCTCTCCCCAGGCGCGTGCGGGTCCGTAGTACCGCTACGTAGATGTACGACAAGAAGCGGGCGTCCGGCCCGTCGTCCCCGGCGTACCGCGGTCGCGAAATCCTCGCGCCGCCTCAGCCGATTCTCGGTAGGCAGCACGTCATAACCTGTTGGCGATCAGGCGGACAGGTTGGCGCGACCCTTGCCACGGCGGTTCGCGAGAATCGCGCGACCGGCGCGGGTGCGCATACGGAGCCGGAAGCCGTGGGTCTTGGCACGACGACGGTTGTTCGGCTGGAAGGTGCGCTTGCTCACTCGGGGGCTCCAGAGATGATGATTGGGAGGGCGGGACATCGCCTGGCTGTCACCGTGCGCCCACGAGAAGCTCGCGATTACGCCCGAGTGCACCGCTTCACGACCACGGATCGTGATCCTTGCCCATCGGAGGCAGGCGGCAGCAGCCATCGACAACTCGACCTGGTCACGGTACGCGCGGCTACGCCATACGGTCAAACCAGCTAGCTGCCACGTTCCATTATGCACAGCCTGTGGACAACAACTTGAACCGCGTGGGTCGGCCTGACTACCGTGGCTGAACTCCGGATTCTTTTCCGCCGGTCTTCCCACCCCGTCCCGAGAACCACATATTCGTGGGACCAGCGAGAGAGCGTGCCCTGTGGCTGACGTACCTGCCGATCTTGCCGCAGTGTGGCCGCGAGTGCTGGAGCAGCTCCTCAGGGAGGGCCAGCAGGGCGTGGAGCCCAAGGACAAACAGTGGATCGAGCGCTGCCAGCCACTCGCACTGGTGGCCGACACCGCGCTGCTCGCCGTGCCAAACGAGTGGGGCAAGCGGGTGCTCGAAGGCCGCCTCGCCCCGCTCATCAGCGAGACCCTGAGCCGCGAGTGCGGCCGGCCGATCCGTATCGCCATCACCGTCGACGACTCGGCCGGCGACCCCGTGCCGCTGCCGCACCAGCAGAATCGCTACCAGAACCCGCAGCACGACGACGGGCGCGATCCCCGCGATCCCCGTCACGACGACCCTCGGTCGGACGACTCCCGGCACGACGACATGCGCCCGGACGGCGGCTACCACCCCTACGGCCGCCGCCCCTCCGACGACGACGGCATGCCGACGGCCCGTCCCGCGTACCCCGACTACCAGCAGCAGCGCCCCGACCCCGGCGCCTGGCCCCGGACGCAGGAGGACCTGTCCTGGCAGCAGCAGCGGCTCGGCGGCTTCCAGGACCGTGACCCGTACGCGACCGCGCGCCCGCAGCAGCCCCAGCACGACTACCGGCCGCCGCAGTCTCAGGACGGCCGGCCGTACGAGCAGCAGCGCCCGGAGCGGCACGACCTGGACCCGCAGCAGTCGCGGCACGGCGGCCGGGGCGGGGCGACCGGGCCGCTCGGCGCGCAGGCATCGCCGCCGCCGGGACCCGGTGAGCACCACGCACGTCTCAACCCCAAGTACCTCTTCGACACCTTCGTCATCGGTGCGTCCAACCGGTTCGCGCACGCGGCGGCCGTCGCCGTCGCGGAGGCCCCGGCCAAGGCGTACAACCCTCTCTTCATCTACGGCGAGTCCGGACTCGGCAAGACGCACCTGCTGCACGCCATCGGCCATTACGCGCGCAGCCTCTATCCCGGCACGCGGGTGCGGTACGTGAGCTCGGAGGAGTTCACCAACGAGTTCATCAACTCCATCCGTGACGGCAAGGGCGACACCTTCCGCAAGCGCTACCGGGACGTCGACATCCTGCTCGTCGACGACATCCAGTTCCTGGCGAGCAAGGAGTCGACGCAGGAGGAGTTCTTCCACACCTTCAACACGCTCCACAACGCGAACAAGCAGATCGTGCTGTCCTCTGACCGGCCGCCCAAACAGCTGATCACGCTGGAGGACCGGCTGCGCAACCGCTTCGAGTGGGGCCTCACCACCGATGTGCAGCCGCCGGAGCTGGAGACGCGGATCGCGATCCTCCGTAAGAAGGCCGTGCAGGAGCAGCTGAACGCACCCCCCGAGGTGCTGGAGTTCATCGCCTCGCGGATCTCCCGCAACATCCGCGAGCTGGAGGGCGCGCTGATCCGGGTGACGGCGTTCGCCTCGCTCAACCGGCAGCCGGTGGACCTCGGGCTGACCGAGATCGTGCTCAAGGACCTCATCCCGGGGGGCGAGGACTCGGCTCCCGAGATCACCGCGGGCGCCATCATGGCGGCGACGGCCGACTACTTCGGGCTGACCGTGGAGGACCTCTGCGGCTCGTCCCGCAGCCGGGTGCTGGTGACCGCGCGCCAGATCGCGATGTACCTCTGCCGTGAGCTGACCGATCTGTCGCTCCCCAAGATCGGCGCGCAGTTCGGCAACCGTGACCACACGACGGTGATGCACGCGGACCGGAAGATCCGCGCGTTGATGGCCGAGCGGCGCTCCATCTACAACCAGGTCACCGAACTGACCAACCGCATCAAGAACGGCTGACCGGGTCGCGGACGCCTCCGCGACCGCCTTCAGAACGCCTCAGGGCGCTTCGGGACACCGTCCCGGGGCGCCCTTCGTCATGTCCGGCTCACGTCCGGCCGGTCATCGGGGCCCGGCCCGCGCTCAACCACTGTTCGAATAAGGGGTGTCGAGGCCGGCTTCTCCACAGAAAGCGGCCCGATCTCCCGTCCACACCCTGGGGATGGATAAGTTGTCCAGACTGCGTCCACAGGCGGGCCGACCGGAAGTCGATCATGCCAGGTCAGACCCCTGGGGATTTGTGGCCAACTTTCATCCACAGCCTGTGGACAGTTTTTTCGCCCACAGGCACGGGCTCCGGTTGTCCACCGGCGGCCCACAGGCAGCGGCCTGTTGCCCACAGGCTCGACCCGCTTCTCCACATCGCTG
Source organism: Streptomyces panacea (assembly GCF_040560175.1). Lineage (NCBI taxonomy): Bacteria > Bacillati > Actinomycetota > Actinomycetes > Kitasatosporales > Streptomycetaceae > Streptomyces > Streptomyces panacea. Next base: position 10,985 of record NZ_JARJHW010000034.1, on the reverse strand, counting down.
TCCACTGTTCGGCAACAGAACACGACTGTTCACCGTGTCGAGTGAAAGGCGTCACACCGAGGTCGCCTCGGACCCTGTGGGGAACGTCGCAAAAGCTGGGGACGACCCTGGGGAGAAGTCGGGGTGTCCTGTGCACCGCATGTGCAGAACTTTCGGCCGTCCACAGAGCGACGGGGTTGTCCACCGTCGGCGCCCACAGGACCGGTGGACAAAAAAGTGGGCTTGACCTGCGAAAACAACGTTATCCACGGAATCCACAGGCCCTACTACTACTAACACCTGGAGTTACCTGGGAATCTGCTTGGAAGTGGGTGCTGTGCACAACTCGGTGCCGGAGCACTCCGGCCCGGCAGTCGTGACTTGACCCCGAGCAGCACCGAGTGTCGGTGCCGTACGTCAGACTGGTCCCCGGCAACCTCACCCTGCCCATGGCGGAGTGAGCTCATGCCGACGACGAAGAAGGCCGGCACGGCGAGTCAGCAACAGCAGGAGGCGGTTCCGGTGAAGATCCGGGTGGAGCGCGATGTACTGGCGGAGGCGGTGGCCTGGGTGGCCCGAAGCCTCCCGGCCCGTCCGCCGGCGCCCGTTCTTGCGGGCCTTCTGCTGAAGGCCGAGGAAGGCGCGCTCAGCTTCTCCAGCTTCGACTACGAGGTCTCGGCCCGGGTCTCGGTGGACGCCGAGGTCGAGGAGGACGGCACCGTCCTCGTCTCCGGCCGGCTCCTCGCCGACATCTGCCGCGCCCTCCCCAACCGGCCGGTGGAGATCTCCACAGACGGTGTACGGGCGACGGTGGTCTGCGGCTCCTCGCGGTTCACACTGCACACACTGCCTGTGGACGAGTACCCGGCACTGCCGCAGATGCCGACCGCCACCGGCACCGTGCCCGGTGAGGTCTTCGCCTCCGCCGCCGCCCAGGTGGCCATCGCGGCGGGCCGTGACGACACGCTCCCGGTGCTCACCGGCGTACGGATCGAGATCGAGGGCGACACGGTCACCCTGGCCTCGACCGACCGCTACCGCTTCGCCGTCCGCGACTTCCTGTGGAAGCCGGAGGTCTCCGACATCTCCGCGGTCGCCCTGGTGCCCGCCAAGACGCTGCTGGACACCGCCAAGGCCCTCACGAGCGGCGACACGGTCACCCTGGCGCTCTCGGGCTCAGGTGCGGGCGAAGGGCTGATCGGCTTCGAGGGTGCCGGCCGCCGGACGACCACGCGGCTCCTCGAGGGCGACCTCCCGAAGTACCGGACGCTGTTCCCGACGGAGTTCAACTCGGTCGCGGTGATCGAGACCGCGCCGTTCGTCGAGGCCGTCAAGCGTGTGGCGCTGGTCGCCGAGCGCAACACCCCGGTGCGGCTCAGCTTCGAGCAGGGTGTGCTCATCCTCGAAGCCGGTTCCAGCGACGACGCACAGGCTGTGGAGCGGGTCGACGCGAAGCTCGACGGCGACGACATCTCGATCGCCTTCAACCCGACGTTCCTGCTCGACGGCCTCAGCGCCATCGACTCGCCCGTCGCGCAGCTCTCCTTCACCACCTCCACCAAGCCCGCGCTCCTCAGTGGGAAGCCGGCGCTGGATGCCGAGGCCGACGACGCGTACAAGTACCTGATCATGCCGGTGCGGCTGTCGGGCTGATCGCGTCCCCGCCGGGCCTTCGGGCCGTCCCACCAGGCCCGGCGTAGGCTCGGGCCGGGGCCGTGCGGCACTGTCGCCGCCCGCCCCGTGCCTGAACGATTGTCGGCTCAACGCTTAAGGAACCACTGATGGAGCTCGGTCTCGTCGGCCTCGGCAAGATGGGCGGCAACATGCGCGAGCGCATCCGCCGCGCAGGCCACACCGTCATCGGATACGACCGGAACGCGGACGTCGCGGACGTCCACAGCCTCGAAGAGCTTGTGGGCAGGCTCAAGGGCCCCCGGGTCGTCTGGGTGATGGTCCCGTCGGGTGCGGCGACGCAGTCGACGATCGACGAGCTGGCGGGGCTGCTGTCCCCCGGCGACGTGGTCGTGGACGGCGGCAACTCCCGCTGGACGGAAGACGAGAAGCACGCGGTGCAGCTCGGCATCAAGGGCGTCGGCTTCGTCGACTGCGGTGTCTCGGGCGGTGTCTGGGGCCTCCAGAACGGCTACGCGCTGATGTACGGCGGCGACGCGGACAACGTCGCGAAGGTCAAGCCGATCTTCGACGCGCTCAAGCCCGAGGGCGACAAGGGTTCGGTCCACGCGGGCAAGGTCGGCGCCGGCCACTTCGCGAAGATGGTTCACAACGGCATCGAGTACGCCATGATGCAGGCCTACGCCGAGGGCTGGGAGCTGCTGGAGAAGGTCGACTCGGTCACCGACGTCCGCGAGGTGTTCCGCTCCTGGCAGGACGGTACGGTCATCCGTTCCTGGCTGCTGGACCTGGCGGTCAACGCGCTGGACGGCGACGAGCACCTCGACGCCCTGCGGGGTTACGCCGACGACTCCGGCGAGGGCCGGTGGACCGTCGAGGCGGCCATCGACCACGCGGTGCCGCTGCCCGCGATCACCGCCTCGCTGTTCGCCCGGTTCGCGTCCCGGCAGGACGACTCGCCGCAGATGAAGATGGTCGCCGCGCTGCGCAACCAGTTCGGTGGCCACGCGGTCGAGCAGGCGGACGAGAGCACGCCGGGCAAGCCCGGTAAGCCCACCAAGCCGGCCGGTCCCAAGAACAAGAAGTAGCCCTTCGCACTCGCGGAGGGGCGCAGGGGAGGTCGGTCACGTCCATGCATGTCACGCATCTCTCGCTGGCCGACTTCCGTTCGTACGCCCGGATCGAGGTGCCGCTCGATCCGGGCGTCACCGCGTTCGTGGGGGCCAACGGCCAGGGGAAGACCAACCTGGTCGAGGCCGTCGGCTATCTCGCCTCGCTCGGCAGCCACCGGGTCTCCTCGGACACCCCGCTGGTGCGGATGGGCGCCGAGCGCGCGGTGATCCGGGCCGCCGTCACCCAGGGCGAGCGCTCGCAGCTCATCGAGCTCGAACTCAATCCGGGCCGTGCGAACAGAGCCAGGATCAACCGGTCTTCGCAGGTCAGACCACGTGACGTACTGGGAATAGTACGCACGGTGCTGTTCGCGCCGGAGGATCTGGCGCTGGTGAAGGGCGATCCCGGTGAGCGCCGCCGCTTCCTCGACGAGCTGATCACGGCGCGCTCCCCCCGCATGGCGGGCGTGCGCTCGGACTACGACCGGGTGCTCAAGCAGCGCAACACCCTGCTGAAGTCGGCGGCGATGGCGCGGCGGCACGGCGGGCGCGGGATGGATCTCTCCACGCTCGACGTGTGGGACCAGCATCTGGCCCAGGTGGGCGCGGAGTTGCTGGCGCGGCGCCTGGACCTGATCGAGACGTTGCAGCCACTGACGGACAAGGCGTACGAGCAACTGGCGCCCGGCGGTGGGCCGGTGACGCTGGAGTACCGTTCCTCCTCCGCCGAGCCGGAAGGGTCGGGCGCGGAGGCGCCGCGTTCGCGCGAGGAGTTGTACGCCCGGTTGATGGCCGCCCTGGCGGGGACACGCAAGCAGGAGATCGAGCGGGGAGTCACGCTGGTGGGTCCGCACCGGGACGAACTGCTGCTGAAGCTGGGCCAGTTGCCGGCCAAGGGGTACGCGAGCCACGGCGAGTCCTGGTCGTACGCGCTGGCGCTGCGGCTGGCCTCGTACGACCTGCTGCGCGCCGAGGGCAACGAGCCGGTGCTGGTCCTCGACGACGTCTTCGCCGAACTGGACGCGCGGCGCCGGGAGCGGCTGGCGGAGCTGGTGGCGCCGGGCGAGCAGGTGCTCGTCACGGCGGCGGTGGACGACGACGTGCCGGACATTCTGGCCGGGGTGCGGTTCACGGTGGCCGACGGCACGGTGGAGCGGGCATGAGCGGCCCGGACAGGCAGAACGAGCGGGACAGGTCCGCGAGGACCGGCGGCGCGCCCGCCGCGCTGCCCGACCCCGCGGCCGCGGCGGCGCCCCTCGAGTCGTCGGGCGTCGACCTGGCGCGGGTCGCGCTGCGGGCGGCGAAGGAGCAGGCGCGGGCCCGTGGCGCCGCGGCCCAGCAGAAGAAGCACGTCAGACGGGGCGGTGGCCTGCGGTCGGGCTCGGGGGCCGACGGCCGCGATCCGCTGTCGCTGGGCGCCGCGATCAACCGCCTGATCACCGAGCGCGGCTGGGAGACGCCCGCCGCTGTGGGCGGTGTGATGGGCCGCTGGCCGCAGATCGTCGGTGAGGATCTGGCCAGGCACTGCGTACCCGAGCGGTACGAGGAGGACGAGCGGATCCTCACGGTGATCTGCGACTCGACGGCCTGGGCGACGCAGCTGCGGCTGCTGGCCCCGCGGCTGGTGGCCCGGCTGAACGAGGACCTGGGGCACGGCACGGTGAAGGTGATCAAGGTGCGCGGCCCGGCCGGTCCGCCGCGGCGCTTCGGCGCGCTGCGGGCGCCCGGCAGCAAGGGCCCGGGGGACACGTACGGCTGAGCGCGACCGTACGGCCCCGGGCGGGTGTCTCGCGCCGGTCGCGTACGGCTCCCGGAGGCGTACGCCGGGGCCCGAGCCCCGCCCGCCGTGGCCCGACACGTTTCCTCCGGTTTCGCCCCTCCTCCCCGTACGGCTGACCGGGTCGCCCCGCCGTTGACCTCCACGCCGCCCGGAGCCCCGTCGACCTGCCCTCCGAGGCGCCGATACGACCCCAACAGCCTCTCCACGGGCCCCACTTCACACGCGTTCCCCGGCACCGCCCCGGGCCCTTCCGGGGAGCCCTGTGACCTCGTCGTACGGCTGCGGAGTGTGAGGTGTCCCTCACGGTAGCCGGAGGTTGACAGCCCGAAGCGCTCAAAGCCCGTGTGAGCCTCTTGGAGCCCCTTCCCGAATATGGGGAGTCGGCAGCCGCTGGTTCAGGGCGGCACATGCGGACTCAGGTACCGGCAAACCCCCATTCGGGTCGCCGCTACCGGTAGACTGATGGAGAATCCCGCCTCGCAGGCGGGACTCGCCTTCCAAGACTGTCAAACACTGTCGCAAGCCGAACGACGCAGCCGCTCCCGCCTGTCCGGAGAACGGCCTGTGCTGTGCCAGAAAGGGCGCTTCGTGGCCGATTCCGGCAACCCCAACGAGAAGACTCCGTCCGTAGCCACCGGTGAGAACGGTGAGGTGACGGGCTCGTACAACGCCAGTGCCATCACGGTGCTGGAGGGCCTGGACGCAGTCCGTAAACGTCCCGGTATGTACATCGGCTCGACCGGTGAACGTGGGCTTCATCACCTGGTGACCGAGGTCGTCGACAACTCCGTCGACGAGGCCCTGGCCGGCCACGCGGACACCATCGACGTCACGATCCTCGCCGACGGCGGCGTACGCGTGATCGACAACGGCCGTGGCATCCCCGTGGGCATCGTCCCGTCCGAGGGCAAGCCGGCCGTCGAGGTCGTGCTGACGGTGCTGCACGCGGGCGGAAAGTTCGGCGGCGGCGGCTACTCCGTCTCCGGCGGTCTGCACGGCGTGGGTGTCTCCGTCGTGAACGCGCTGTCGTCGAAGGTCGCCGTCGAGGTCAAGACCGACGGCTACCGCTGGACACAGGACTACAAGCTCGGGGTGCCGACGGCGCCGCTGGCGCAGAACGAGGCGACGGACGAGACGGGCACGACGGTCACCTTCTGGGCGGACCCCGACGTCTTCGAGACGACGGAGTACTCCTTCGAGACCCTGTCGCGGCGCTTCCAGGAGATGGCCTTCCTCAACAAGGGCCTGACCCTGAAGCTGACCGACGAGCGCGATTCGGCGAAGGCCGTCGTCGGCGCCGATGTCGCGGGCGCGGACTCGGCCGAGGCGGCCGGCGAGGAGCCGGTGCGCACCGTCACGTACTACTACGAAGGCGGCATCGTCGACTTCGTGAAGTACCTGAACTCCCGCAAGGGCGAGCTGATCCACCCCACGGTCATCGACATCGATGCCGAGGACAAGGAGCGGCTGCTCTCGGTGGAGATCGCGATGCAGTGGAACTCGCAGTACAGCGAGGGGGTGTACTCCTTCGCGAACACGATCCACACGCATGAGGGCGGTACGCACGAGGAGGGCTTCCGCGCGGCGATGACCGGCCTGGTCAACCGCTACGCGCGCGAGAAGAAGTTCCTGCGCGAGAAGGACGACAACCTGGCGGGCGAGGACATCCGCGAGGGTCTGACCGCGATCATCTCGGTCAAGCTGGGCGAGCCGCAGTTCGAGGGCCAGACGAAGACCAAGCTCGGCAACACGGAGGCGAAGACCTTCGTACAGAGGATCGTGCACGAGCACCTGACGGACTGGTTCGACCGGCATCCCAATGAGGCGGCCGACATCATCCGTAAGTCGATCCAGGCCGCCACGGCCCGGGTCGCGGCCCGTAAGGCGCGGGATCTGACCCGTCGCAAGGGCCTGCTGGAGTCGGCGTCGCTGCCGGGCAAGCTGAGCGACTGCCAGTCGAACGACCCGGCCAAGTGCGAGATCTTCATCGTCGAGGGCGACTCGGCCGGCGGCAGCGCGAAGTCCGGTCGCAACCCGCAGTATCAGGCCATTCTGCCGATCCGCGGAAAGATCCTGAACGTCGAGAAGGCGCGGATCGACAAGATCCTCCAGAACACGGAGGTGCAGGCGCTGATCTCGGCGTTCGGCACCGGTGTGCACGAGGACTTCGACATCGAGAAGCTCCGCTATCACAAGATCATTCTGATGGCGGACGCCGACGTCGACGGCCAGCACATCAACACCCTCCTGCTGACGTTCCTCTTCCGCTTCATGCGCCCGCTGGTCGAGGCGGGCCACGTGTATCTATCGCGTCCGCCGCTGTACAAGATCAAGTGGGGCCGGGACGACTTCGAGTACGCGTACTCGGACCGGGAGCGCGACGCCCTGGTGGAGCTGGGCAAGCAGAACGGCAAGCGGATCAAGGAAGACTCGATCCAGCGCTTCAAGGGCCTCGGTGAGATGAACGCCGAGGAGCTGCGCATCACGACGATGGACGTCGACCACCGTGTGCTCGGCCAGGTCACGCTCGACGACGCGGCGCAGGCCGACGACCTGTTCTCGGTGCTGATGGGTGAGGACGTCGAGGCCCGGCGCTCGTTCATCCAGCGCAATGCCAAGGACGTCCGCTTCCTCGACATCTGAGTCGGTCCCCGCTGACCGCTTCGAAAGGATTTTGACCAGCAATGGCCGACGAGAACACTCCTGTGATGCCCGAAGAGGTGCCCGCCGTGGAAGGCGTCGGCATGCGTGTCGAGCCCGTGGGGCTCGAGACGGAGATGCAGCGCTCGTACCTCGACTACGCGATGTCCGTCATCGTGTCGCGTGCGCTGCCCGACGTACGGGACGGTCTGAAGCCTGTCCACCGCCGGGTGCTGTACGCGATGTACGACGGCGGCTACCGGCCCGAGAAGGGCTTCTACAAGTGCGCCCGCGTCGTCGGTGACGTCATGGGCACCTACCACCCGCACGGCGACTCCTCGATCTACGACGCGCTGGTCCGTCTCGCGCAGCCGTGGTCGATGCGGATGCCGCTGGTGGACTCCAACGGCAACTTCGGCTCTCCCGGCAACGACCCGGCCGCCGCCATGCGGTACACCGAGTGCAAGCTGATGCCGCTGTCGATGGAGATGCTCCGGGACATCGACGAGGAGACCGTCGACTTCACGGACAACTACGACGGCCGCAACCAGGAGCCGACGGTCCTGCCGGCGCGCTTCCCGAACCTGCTGATCAACGGCTCGGCCGGTATCGCCGTCGGTATGGCCACCAACATCCCGCCGCACAACCTGCGGGAAGTCGCCGCGGGCGCGCAGTGGGCCCTGGAGCACCCGGAGGCCTCGCACGAGGAGCTGCTGGACGCGCTGATCGAGCGGATCAAGGGCCCCGACTTCCCGTCCGGCGCGCTGGTCGTGGGCCGCCGGGGCATCGAGGAGGCGTACCGCACGGGCCGTGGCTCGATCACGATGCGCGCGGTCGTCGCGGTCGAGGAGATCCAGAACCGGCAGTGCCTGGTCGTCACGGAGCTGCCGTACCAGACCAACCCCGACAACCTCGCGCAGAAGATCGCCGACCTGGTCAAGGACGGCAAGGTCGGCGGCATCGCCGACGTCCGTGACGAGACGTCCTCGCGTACGGGGCAGCGGCTGGTGGTCGTGCTCAAGCGCGACGCGGTCGCCAAGGTCGTGCTGAACAACCTCTACAAGCACACCGACCTGCAGACGAACTTCGGCGCGAACATGCTGGCGCTGGTGGACGGCGTGCCGCGCACGCTGTCGATCGACGCGTTCATCCGCCACTGGGTGACGCACCAGATCGAGGTCATCGTCCGGCGCACGAAGTTCCGGCTGCGCAAGGCCGAGGAGCGCGCGCACATCCTGCGTGGTCTCCTCAAGGCGCTGGACGCCATCGACGAGGTCATCGCGCTGATCCGGCGCAGCGACACCGTCGAGATCGCCCGCGGCGGCCTGATGACGCTGCTGTCGATCGACGAGATCCAGGCGAACGCGATCCTGGAGATGCAGCTGCGCCGGCTTGCGGCGCTGGAGCGGCAGAAGATCGTCGCCGAGCACGACGAACTCCAGACGAAGATCAACGAGTACAACGCGATCCTGGCCTCGCCCGAGCGGCAGCGGCAGATCGTCAGCGAGGAACTGGCGGTGATCGTCGACAAGTTCGGTGACGACCGGCGTTCCAAGCTGGTGCCGTTCGACGGTGACATGTCCATCGAGGACCTGATCGCCGAGGAGGACATCGTCGTCACCATCTCGCGTGGCGGCTATGTGAAGCGTACGAAGACCGACGACTACCGCTCGCAGAAGCGCGGCGGCAAGGGCGTGCGCGGTACGAAGCTCAAGTCGGACGACATCGTCGACCACTTCTTCGTGTCGACGACGCACCACTGGCTGCTGTTCTTCACGAACAAGGGCCGGGTGTACCGGGCGAAGGCGTACGAGCTGCCCGACGCCGGCCGCGACGCGCGCGGTCAGCACGTGGCCAACCTGCTGGCGTTCCAGCCGGACGAGAAGATCGCGCAGATCCTCGCCGTACGGGACTACGAGGCGGCGCCGTATCTGGTTCTGGCCACCAAGGCCGGTCTGGTGAAGAAGACGTCACTGAAGGATTACGATTCGCCCCGTTCCGGTGGTGTGATCGCGATCAACCTTCGTGAGACGGACTCGGGCGCGGACGACGAGCTGATCGGTGCCGAGCTGGTGTCGGCGGACGACGATCTGCTGCTCATCAGTCGGAAGGCGCAGTCCATCCGGTTCACCGCGACGGACGACTCGCTGCGCCCGATGGGGCGGGCGACATCGGGTGTGAAGGGGATGAGCTTCCGCGAAGGGGACGAACTGCTGTCGATGAATGTGGTGCGGCCCGGTACGTTCGTGTTCACTGCTACTGACGGCGGCTACGCGAAGCGAACCAACGTCGACGAGTATCGCGTCCAAGGACGTGGCGGCCTCGGTATCAAGGCCGCGAAGATCGTGGAGGACCGCGGGTCGCTGGTCGGTGCGCTGGTGGTGGAGGAGACGGACGAGATCCTCGCCATCACCCTGGGCGGCGGTGTGATTCGCACGCGAGTCAACGAAGTCAGGGAGACGGGCCGTGACACGATGGGTGTCCAACTGATCAACCTGGGCAAGCGCGATGCCGTGGTCGGCATCGCTCGTAATGCCGAGGCCGGTCGTGAGGCTGAAGAGGTCGAAGGGGTTGTCGGCGAGGATGCCGACGAGGCTCCGGTGACCGATGGAGCCGCGCCTGCCGAGGACGCTGAGGGCACCCAGCCCTCGGTCGCGGAGCACGAGGAGTAGACAGCGTGAGTGGAGCCACGGGCGCCGGATCGGCCGCTTCCGGAGCGAGCGGTGCCCGTGGCCCTGCCACGGACTCCCAGGGGGTTACGGTGACCGACACCCGGGGGCAGCAGCCCCCCTACGAAACGTACGGATCCGAGCAGCCGCAGCAGCAGGCGGCGCAGCCGTACCACCCGCCGCAGGCGTATCCGACGCCGTCGGGCGGGGGGACACAGGGCGGACAACAGCGATCGGCCGCACAGCCGTCGCAGGCCCAGCCGCACGTCACGCTTGGTCAAGGACAGGGGCAGGGCGTGGCGGCGGGTCAGCCGGGACAGACACAAACGGCCGGTGGCCGACAGCCCACGGCGGCGGGCGTACGCCTGCCGCGCACGGGGGCGCGTACGACTCCGCGTACGCGTAAGGCGCGGCTGCGGGTGGCGAAGGCCGACCCGTGGTCGGTGATGAAGGTCAGCTTCCTGCTCTCCATCGCGCTCGGCGTGTGCACGGTCATCGCCGCGGCGGTGCTGTGGATGGTCATGGACGCGATGGGGGTCTTCTCGACGGTGGGCGGGACGATCAGCGAGGCGACGGGCTCGAACGAGAGCAACGGCTTCGACCTGCAGTCGTTCCTCTCGCTGCCGCGAGTGCTCATCTTCACGTCGGTGATCGCCGTGATCGACGTGGTGCTGGCGACCGCTCTGGCCACGCTCGGATCCTTCATCTACAACCTGTCGGCGGGCTTTGTGGGCGGCGTCGAGCTGACGCTCGCCGAGGACGAGTAAGAGGCCGAGCGAGAGGGCGGGTGCGGCCCCCTTATCGATTTTGGGACTGGCCCTGGAGTGCGCTAATCTTCAGGGGCAGCGCGGGGCTATAGCTCAGTTGGTTAGAGCGCATCCCTGATAAGGATGAGGCCACAGGTTCAAATCCTGTTAGCCCCACCAGAGTTGAACGTGCTGGCCGGAAGCCCGGCAGATCTCAGGATCTGCCGGGCTTTTCGCATGTGCTGATTCTTCGGGGCCTGTTACTGGTCCGTGACTTGCCGGTGCCCACTCGGCGGGCGGGCCCAAGGTGTGGGTTGGGCCTGGGGTTGGGCCTTGGGGCCCATGCCGGGGGGTGTCGTGCCGCCGTATGTTTCTCATGTCGCCAGCGGGACCGGCCAGGAGGAAGCCGGAGACGCGGGTGGCACCA
>NZ_JARJHW010000339.1:0-3105 GCF_040560175.1 Streptomyces panacea | reverse complement strand
GGGAGTCCTCCTCGGGTGATGACACAGGGCGGATGGGCGACAGGTGCTCATGGCCCTTGAGACGTACGGACTCGCCTTCCCTGTGGACCACGACTTCGGGAACCCAGGTCAGCGCCGAGAGGTCCACGGTGAAGCGTTCCCGGGACTCCAGCAGCAGGGACAGTCGTCGCAGGTTCGGGAAGAACTCCCGCAGTCGCCCGGCGTCGGAGTCCTCGGCGATCCGTAGGACGAGGTTGAGCTGAGTGACGGACGGACAAGGGGGCAAGCCGAGGGGCATGGTCAGCATGCCCGGTCCGGACCCGGGCTCTGCGAAGTACGGTCCGTCCAGCATGAGTTCTTCCAGGCCGAGATCTGCGACGCCGCTGTAGTCGTCGACCTCATGGCATGACATCAGGTGCAGAGAGGTCAACGAGGTGGCCTTCTCGCCGAAGGCCCGGAGATTCTTGAGCCGGCTGTTGTCGAAGACGGCGACTTTGCGGGCTCCCACCGCTCGGACGGCACTCGCCATTGCCTCGGGACTCAAATCGCCGTTGAACGTCACATCAGGCGCCGATCCCACCAGGTGCAGAGCCGCGAGCTGCTCCGCGGAGTGCACCGCGATCGTCAGGTCGGTGGTGTCGATGCGGCCAAGAATCAGTTCGGCGAAGGCCCTCGTCTCGAATGAGGCCCAGGAATAGATGAGTTCGACCCGAACGGCGCGTGCCGGATGAGGTGCGTACTCGCGAAGCACCTGTAACGCGTGCTCTCCGCCGATCAGTTGTGCCGTCCTCACCACAGCCGCCGCCTCCACGTCCGACAGCCCCTCGGGTCCGGGCAGCAGATCCAGAACGAGTGGGCCGGCATCGGCCAGCCGGTTCGCTTCTTCCTCGTTCTTGGGCGGGATCAACGCGGCGGCCCGTCGCTCGACCTCCGTGCGGACCGCCGGATCGAGACTCGTCGCGTGTTCCAGACTCGCGGCTGCCAGCAGATGAATCCGCGCCATGATGTTGTGCGAGGTCTCGGAGACAGCGTCCCCCAACGCGACGAGTTTTGTGAGTAATGCCGCCCGCTCACCGTCCCGGGCATGGCCGACGGCCATGCGGACGATGTCCTCCCACTGCGGCTCATGGGCGTGCGAGGCGATCATGTTGATGTCCTGTGCCTCGATGGCCGCCCGCGCCCCCAGATAATCCAGAAACGTCCGATGAATGAAGTCCACCGAGCCCGCCGTCGGCGCACGCAGGACACCGCTCCGGTGCAGCAGGAACCGGAAGACCATGGGGGCGTCCTCGGGAGCGGCGACCTGTGGCATGGCCGGCAGGAGCCGGGAGATCAGCCCGATCACGTCCCGCTGCTCCGCCTCCGCGATCTCGTTGCGGATCATCCAGTACGCGATCTCCTGGAGGATCTTCTGCTGCGCCTCCTCGGAGAGCTTCAGACCCTCCGGTGCTCCGACCGCCCGTTCGTGGTCGCGCCGGACGAGGAGCGTCGTGAGCGCCGCGCCGTACAGCTTCATCCTGCTCTCCGGCAGGAATCCGTGCCGATCGCGGTGCAGGGCGCAGATCATGGCGCACATGAGGGGGTTGGTGGCGAGCCGGGCCAGGTCCTGCTTCCGTGGCAGGGCGGACAACAACTGCTCCTCGTAGCCGTCGAGTTCGACGCGCTCGGATTCGCGAGAGGTGATCGAGCGCGCCGCCGTGTGCCAGCTGCGTACGAACGCGGTGACGTCCGGCTGGTTCATCGCCAGCAACTGGAACTCGGCGAACTCCTTGCGGCTCAACCACCCGTCGTCCACGGCGGTCGGCCGGGTGGTCACCACCACGGCCGTGCGCGGATACGCGGCCAGCAGCTTGAGCAGCCAGTTCTTCGTCCTCGCGCGGTCGGCCTCAGGCATCTCGTCCACGCCGTCGACGAGGAGAAGCCCGCGCCCTTCGGCAAGCACCGTGTCCATCCACCGTACGGGCGGGCTCAGCGGATGTCCCGCCGCGCTGAGGAATTCCGCCGGCGCGGGCAGCGCGGCGCCCCGCACGAGCGTGCGCAGCGGCAGCACCACGGGGACGCGCCCGTCGAAGTGGGCGAGCTGTTCGGGGAGTGTGTTCCGCGCGGCGTTCACCGCCAGCCACTGCACCAGAGTGGTCTTGCCGGACCCCGCGGCACCACGCAAAAGCACGCGCTGCCTGTCGCGCAGGGCCGACTCGACCCGGCCGCGTTCGGGCACGGTGCGCCCACCGTCGTCCCCGTGGCCATGGACCAGTTCGAGGCTGAGATAGGCGGAGTCGAGGGGCCACTGCGCATGCTCGGAACGGCTGAAGTCGAGGCCGAAGACGCTCAGTTCCCCGAATGCCTCGGCGACGTACGCGCGATAGCGATCCTCGAACTCGGCGGACATGTCGGGAGACTGGTGCAGCGACGTGCAGTGCGGAGACTCGCCGAAGTGGATGGCGTAGAGCCTGGCGAATCTGGGGATGTCCGTCAGCCTGTGCAGTGGCACCGCTGTGATTCGGCTGTGCTGCCAGCCCGCGGCGTCCCTGGTGACCACGCCGATGAGATGTCTGCCGGCGAAGACCGGCGCGCCGGACATCCCGGCCCACGGCGACGCCCCGTCGTCCCGTACGGCGGGAGGGGTGCCCGTTCCCTCCAGGACGTACTCGGCACGCACGCTGCCCGACTCGGGCCTGAGGGTGCCGCGGAACTGCTCGATGTCCAGCTTCTGACGGGCGTACCGCTGTACCTGGGGATATCCGAGGGAGTAGCACTCCCGCAGTGGCGTGACGCCGACGACGCGCCCGAACTCGTTGGGCCGGAACGCGCGGGCGGTCGCGGGCGTCACCAGGTCCTCGTTCGCCAGTAGCAGAGCCGCGTCACCGTCCTCGGCCTCGCCGACCCACAGCGTCAGGCAGGAGATCCGCCCGCACCCGCCCGGCACGACGACCGTCGTCGCCGTGTTCTCGGCCAGCAGATGCCCCGCGGTGAGGACAACGCGGGCGGAGAGCAGATAGCCGCTTCCCTGCATGGCACCGAACACGGCGGCGATACGGTCCTTGATGACCCCTCGCCTCCTGCCCGACGACGGGTTCGACCCACCGTCGTCCCCCGACTCCCAGCCTAGGCCGTGTCTTCAAAGTT
>NZ_JARJHW010000338.1:0-3156 GCF_040560175.1 Streptomyces panacea | reverse complement strand
CGGTCGCGGTACGGCCGATCCGTGCCGCGAGGGTCGTCACCGCGTCATAGAGGGGTTCGACGTGCCCGGTCCCCAAGCCGGCACCTGGTCGGCAGCCGGCGAGGCCGCGCCTGCCGCAGGAGGGTCCGGAGGGTCACGAGCCGGGTGTCACCACCGACGAGGCGGCCCCCGGTGCGGGAGTCGAGCCATGCGGTCCCTGAGCCGCGCCGCGCGAAGGGCGGAGTGGTCGGCGGCGGCGACCTGCCGCGCGTCCGTTGTCCGATGGCCGTGCGCCGCGATCACCGGTGCGGTGTGCTGGGCGTCGGCGGGTGGCTGTTCAAGTCGGTCCGGGTGAAGTGGTGTTGCAGTTCGAGATGGCGGAACTGGTAGACGGCCCCTGCCTGGCGGAGCAGCGAGCGGTGGCGGTGGGCGTCGGTCAGGAACTGGGTGAGATGGAAGGGAAGCCGGTAACGGACGGCGAGGTAGGCACGGGTGAGCGTGTAGGGCCAGCAGGCGGTGCGGTTCATGGCGGCGGCCAGGCCCACCGCGAGTCCCCCGGCGGCCAGGGTCAGGGAGTACGCGGCGGACCGGGCCGGGGGAGGGAGCGGTGAGAGGAGATGGGTTCCGTCAGGCGGGACGGAGAAGCCGGAGAATGGGTCGCCGGTGATCAGGGCGGTGAGCGTGGTGGGCGCGATGAGCGCGAGTCCCGCGAAGAGGGTGGTCAGCAGGAGGAGGTGACGGAAGGCTGTGCGGTCCTGGCGGAGCAGGGAGTCGGGTGCTGAGGCGGTGGCCGCGTCGGCGGGGCGGGCCTGAATCGCCGCGGCCAGGCCGAGGCCGAGTCCGTCCAGGGCGGAGTACGTGATGTAGCTGAGGGGTCCGGCGGCGAGGGGGTGCTGGTTGCCCGCGATGAGGTTGGCCGGGTAGTCCATGAGGAGCAGTGCCGTTCCGAAGGCGGGGCCCGCGGCCAGCCCGATGGCGATGGCGCGGGGGTCGAAGGACCAGCGGAGCCGGGTGGCGGGGGCGGGAAAGTCGGTGTCCGGGCGGCGGGTTCGGGATCCGAGGAGGCCGCCGGCGGTGGCGTAGACGGCGGCGTTGATGAGGGCGACGGAGATCGCTGTCGCGGCGCCGAGCCAGGAGCACGGGAACCACAGGGCCAGGCCGGCGGCCAGGCCGCGTAGGCACATTCCCCAGTCCCAGTACCAGGGCGGCGCCGCGGTCGGAGCGCCGCGTGTGCGGGCGGTTCGGGCTCCGACCAGACTTCCGATCAGTCCGGCGGCGAATCCGAAGGCGAGCCCGCCGAGCGGGATGTAGTCCGAGGGGAAACGCGGCCCCGCTTCGGCGGGATCGACCATCCAGAACGCCAGCGTGTCGGCCGTCGTGCTGGTCACTCCGGCGGTCATGGCCGCGCTGACGCCGCAGGCCAGACCGGCGGCCATGCCGGCGATCAGCGCCGAGGGCGCGCCGACGACCCACCACAGTTGAGTGTCGCCGGTCAGGCTGGTGCGGACATAGGCGGCCAGCAGCGCGGTGATCCAGGAAGCCAGCCCGAGCAGTACGCCGGTGGTGTGGGCCACGAGGCGGCGCGGCAGTGCCGTACGCAGTCGCCACCAGGCCAGATCGGTGCTGTCGTCGAGGCCGCGCAGATGGGCGGCGAGGAAGCGCAGGGTGCGCTCCGCGGTACGGGTGCTCCAGCGGCAGGGGTGGCGGTGGTGCGGTCGGTAGGCGGCGGTGACGGACGCGCCGAGCAGGTGCCGTTCGATGTCGCGGCGCCCGGGCAGGCGTGTGCGGTCGCACAGTTCGGCCGGGTCCGGCAGGGCCGTGAGGTCCTCGCCCGGGCGGGCGTTGTAGATGGCGGCGGCCAGTGCCAGCATCAGAGGGGTGGACAGGGCGGCCCCGATCGGTGATCGCTCCGGGGCGGCGAGTTGCCTGACCACCGGCCGCCAGCGGGCCACGGCGGTCGCGGCCGTGCCTGCCGTGCCTGCCGTGCCCGCCGTGCCCGCCGTGCCCGCCGTGCCTTGCACGAGATATTCGGCGGCCGTCTGCCCTTCCAGGGGGCACAGTTCGACCGCCGCGGCGGCCGCCAGACGGACCGGCAGTCGGCCGATGGGGGCCGCGGTATCGAGGTAGGCGTCTCTCCGGCTGGCCAGCACCACCCCCTGTCCCGGCGGCAGTGCTTCGTTGATCCCGTCGAGCGCCAGAGCCCGGCTGCGCGGGGGCAGTTCATCGAGCCCGTCCAGCAGCGGCAGGACCAGACCCGCCTCGATCAACGCACGCGCGGATACGCCGCTTCCGCCGGGCGCTGCCTCGGCGGGGCCCAACAGCGGGTAGTCCCGGGCGAGTTGCTGTGCCAGCCACTGGGTGAACGGCGACGTGGCCGCGTCCCAGGACGCCAGTGACAGCAGCACCGGTACGGGCTCGCCCTCCGTCCGCGTCTCCAACAGGCCCAGGAGCAGACGGATCAGCAGTACGGTTTTGCCCGATCCCGGTTCCCCCAGCACCGTCAGGCGCCGGGTCGGGACGCGTCGCAGAAGGACGTCGGTGATCTCCCCGTCCCGCCCTGCCAGTCCCGCCGGATCCGGTGCCCAGTCCTCCGGACTCCCGAGCGGACCTCCCGGCCATCCGCGGGCGGTGCGCCCCAGCACGTGCCAGGGCTCGCTCAGCACTGCCTCGGCGGGGCGCCAGGACACGGCGAGCGCATACGGGACGGTGACCCGGCGCGCTGTCAGTTCGGCCGTCCACTGCCCGCGCACTTCGGCGGCGAGCCGGCCGGCTGTCCCGGCGAGATCGGGTCCGGCCGTGTCGTACGCCGCGCCGGCGGTGCGGAAGGTCGCCCATGACAGGTACATCCCGCCCATCGTCGGCAGCAGCGCCGTGACCGTGGCGGCCACCGGAAGCCCGAAGCGCCAGCTCACCCACACCGCACCGGCCAGACCGACCGCCGACAGACCCAGATAGAGCAGTCCGTCACGACGCTCACGTCGCCGCCCGATCACCGCCGGCCCGCGCGTCCCCCTGATCCCCATACTGTCGCTTCCTACCGGCCGCTCCAGTCGGCGACGTCCGGCACCGGGGGGCTTCACCCGAACGAGGTTTGGTTTCGGGCCGTGTCGGCACGCCGCACTCTGATCCGGGGCCGTGCGCGGGCGGGCGGGCGACGAGGCTCTGGCACGGCGGCGG
>NZ_JARJHW010000337.1:0-3291 GCF_040560175.1 Streptomyces panacea | reverse complement strand
CTCACCCCGCCCTTCAGCCCCACCGAGGCCGCCCTCCTCGCCGAGGCCGCACTCGCCGACACCCTGCGGACCGTCCTCGCCGTCCCCGCCCGCCGCCGCGTCCTCGTCCTCGAAGGCCGCCCCGGCCCCTGGCTGCCGCCGGGCATCGACGTGGTGCCGCAGTGCGCGGGCGGGCTGGACGAGCGGCTCGCCGACGCCTTCGCCCGGTGTACGGGGCCGACGCTCCTCGTCGGCATGGACACCCCGCAGATCACCCCCGCCCTGCTCGCCCCGGCCCTGCTCGACCCCGCGCTCGACCCCGCCGGGCGCCCCGGCTGCGACGCCTGGTTCGGGCCCGCCGACGACGGCGGCTTCTGGGCGCTCGGCCTCGCCGCGCCCGAGTCCGCGCCGCCGGATCTCATTCGCGGGGTGCCCATGTCCGTACCCGAGACCGGCGCCGTACAGCGTCGCCGCCTGGTCGACGCCGGGCTCACCGTGCGCGATCTGCCGCCCCTGCGCGACGTGGATTCGGCGGCCGACGCCGAGTACGTCGCGGCGCTCGCCCCGCACGGGCGGTTCGCCGCCACCCTCCGCCGGCTGACCCCGGTGGCCGCCCGATGAGCGCGACGGAGACCACCCGAAGCACCAGTACCAGCACCAGCACCGCCCCCGCCGACTGGAGCGACGACCCGTACGCCGACGCCCTGCGCGCCGGCCGCGGCCCGCTCTTCCTGCGCCGTACGGACGGCTGGCTGCTGCCACTCGACGTCGAACGCTGGTGCGCGCGCGCCGACGCCGCCGACCACTCCGCCCTGCACCGCTGCGAGGGCGCCGTCCTCGACGTCGGCTGCGGCCCCGGCCGCCTCGTCGCCGCGCTCGCGGCCAGGGGACGGCGGGCGCTCGGCATCGACGTCAGCGAGGCGGCCGTCGAACGTACGCTGCGCCTCGGCGGCACGGCCCTGTGCCGCTCCGTCTTCGATCCCCTTCCCGGCGAGGGGCGTTGGGGCACCGTCCTGCTCGTCGACGGCAACATCGGCATCGGCGGCGACCCGGCCGGTCTGCTCCGCCGGGCCGGCGGGCTGCTGACGCACGGCGGGCTGATCATCGCCGAGACCGCGCCCGTGGACGTCGACGAGTGCGTACGCGTACGGGTGGACGACGGGCGCCGCCCACCGCCGGGGGCCGCGGGCTCGCACTTCCCGTGGGCCCGGCTCGGCGCCCCCGCCCTGCTCCGCTACGGGCGCGCCCTCGGCTGGCTGCCCGTCGATCAGTGGGAGGCGGCGGGCCGCCCCTTCGTGGCCCTGCGCCGCAGCACCGCCCGCGTCACCAGGCAGAGCGCCGAGCACGCGAACAGCGCGGCGGTCACCAGCAGCCAGCGCGCCAGGAACCCGTCGGACGACAGGGCGGCGTACGGCTCGTAACGCCGCACCCGCCCCGTGATCAACGGGAACCACACCAGCAGGAGCAGCAGGGACAGGAAGGCCGGTACGCGTACGAAGTTGACGAGCCGGCGCCGGGGGCCCAGCGCGGCGGCCACCGCGCGGTCGGCCGCCGTGTAGACCGGCAGCAGGACGAGGTCGTGCACGAGCGCGGCGCCGACGAACCAGACCACGATCGAAAACGTCTCGCCCGTCAGCAGACGTACGCCCACGTAGCCCGCGAACGCCAGCGTGGCGAGCAGCAGCACGATCTGGAACGGACTGCCCAGCAGGGCCCGGTACTTGGCGGTGAGACCGCCCCTGTCACCCACGCGCATCAGACCGCTCCGAACGTCAGTTTGGTGACCCACTTCGTGTTGAGCACCCCGGGCGCCGCCGGGACGATGATCCGCGCCGGGAAACCGTGATCGAGCGACAGCTCCGCGCCGTTGACCTCCAGGGCCAGCAGCGAGCGGCCGTCGCGCACCTGGTTGTCGCGCAGCGCGCCCGACCGGAAACTGCCCCTGCGCTGGAGGGATTCCACGAACACCCCCGGTGGGCGGCCGTCCGGACATCCCGCGAGGGTGGCGAGGTCCCTCAGGCGTACGCCGCGCCAGGACTGGTTCGACGTCGACCAGCCCTCCACGCAGGCGATCGGCAGCTCGGCGGTGTGCTGGGCCATCGCGAGGAGCTGGGCGCGCGAGAGCGTGACATCCCCGGCGGGGCCGCTGAGCGTCAGCCGCCACCCGTCCTTCGTGTCGGCCGCCCTGACCCCGACGGACGCGGCGGTCTTGTTGATCTGGAACCCGTTCGGGCCGCTGCCCGGATCCTCCCAGCCGTGCGGGGCGAGCAGCGCGGTACGGCGCAGCGGCCCGTCGAAGCTCCGGCCCGCCGTCGTGAGCAGCATGAACAGCGAACCCGCGCCGACGACGGCGAAGGCGCCGCGCCGCGAGACGGTCGGCGCGGCCGGTCTCGGGGACGCCAGATCGTCATCGGCGGGACCACCGGGACCACCCGGACCACCTGGACCACCGACGGCTCGGTACGCGCCCGCGCCGCCGCCCGGCCGTGCCCGCGGTGCCCGCCGTGCCGAGCGAAGCTCACCACTGCGGAGCGCCGCCAGCGCCTTCGGCGTCTTCAGCGCGGCGTGCGCCACGAACCCCGCGAAGAACACCCACGCGCCGTAGAAGTGCAGCGGATAGAAGGAGCCCGGGAAGAGATAGTCCAGCTGGATGTTGAGCACCCCGGTGATCAGCTCGAACAGCACACCGCCCACCAGCAGCACCAGCGAGATCCGCTCCAGGGCGTGCGCCAGCGACTTCACCGGCGGCAGCGCGAAGAACCTCGGGATCACCGACCAGAGCTTCGCCAGCACCACCGGGATCAGCGCGATTCCCACCGTGACGTGGAATCCCTGCGTGAGGCGGTAGAGCCAGTACGGGTCCGTCGGCCAGTCGAAGAGGTAGAAGCCCAGCCACCCCCGGTCCGGTGTCTTGTCGTTGACGGACGCGAGATCCGGGTTGTACGCCGCGTACGACAGCAGACCCGTCACGAACACCAGCGTGAGCCCGACCAGCAGGACGAGACCGAGCACCGCGGTGAACCGGACGCCGCGCACCGGACTGCGCCAGAAGCCGGGATCCGTCGGCAGGGACGGCAGGGACGACGGCAGCGTCGGCAGGGACGGCTTCGATGGCCGGCGTGCCTTCGACGGCGGTGGGAGGCGTCGCGGGTGATCCATGCGGCGACCGTAAGCCCGCGCACCCTCCCGCAAGGTGGTACGACTTCTGACGAAATGGTGACGTGGCCCCGCCACACCACCGGAACCCGGCGCCCGCTGCATACCGTGCCGGGGTGAAGACCGACGAACGCGGACACCTGCCGGCGGACGCCC
>NZ_JARJHW010000336.1:0-3305 GCF_040560175.1 Streptomyces panacea | reverse complement strand
CACGATGAACGCCATGCGACACAGCCGGGTCCACGCGGCCGTCCTCGCCCTCGGCGCGCTGCTCGTCCTCGCCCCGGTCGGCGTCACCCCGAAGGGCTGCGGCGACCTGACCGGCGGCCGGCTCTGCGTCGAGGGCCCGGTGGGCGGCAGGGGGACGTTCACGACGCGCTACGTACGGCACGACACCGGTACGAGGACCGCCACGCCGCCCGCACTCCAGCTCGGCTACCAGCGCAAGGACGCCCGGATCACCGCGTTCCCGGGCTGGTTCGGCACCCTCCGTACAGAGGACGGCTCGGCCGCGCTTCACGGCACGCTCGACACGGAGCGCGGCGAGTGCGTCCGGGGACTCATGCACCACGACGACGGCCGCGACTACGTCACCGAATGGCTCTGCTCAAGCTGACCCGCCGCCTCCTCACAAGGAAGGCTCACACCAGCCTGCGCGCCGTCGCCCACCGCGTCAGTTCGTGCCGGTTCGAGAGCTGGAGCTTGCGCAGCACCGCCGAGACATGGGACTCGACCGTCTTCACCGAGATGAACAACTGCTTCGCGATCTCCTTGTACGCGTAACCGCGCGCGATCAGCCGCAGCACCTCGCGCTCGCGCTGCGTGAGACGGTCCATGTCCTCGTCCACCGGCGGCGCGTCCGTCGAGGCGAACGCGTCGAGCACGAAGCCCGCCAGGCGCGGTGAGAAGACCGCGTCGCCGTCCTGGACGCGGAAGATCGAGTCCACCAGGTCCGTGCCGGTGATCGTCTTGGTGACATAGCCGCGCGCACCGCCGCGGATGACGCCGATGACGTCCTCGGCCGCGTCGGAGACCGACAGCGCCAGGAAGCGCACCGGGTCCTCGGCCGCCGCCATCAGCGGGGCGCAGCGGCGCAGCACCTCCACGCCGCCGCCGCCGGGGAGGTGGACGTCGAGCAGGACGACCTCGGGGCGGGTCGCCGTGATGACCGTGACGGCCTGGTCGACGTCGGCGGCCTCGCCGACGACCTCCACGCCCGTGGTCGCGGTCTGCCCGATCTCGGCCTGTACGCCGGTCCGGAACATGCGGTGGTCGTCGACCAGCACCACCCGCACCCGCCTGGCCTCGGCCTCTCCCCCGCCGCTGTCGCCGCTCGTGCCCGTCGTCCCGCTGGTGCCGGTCATGCGTCCGCCGCCCTCTCCATCTCAAGCTCCACTTCCGTGCCCCCGTCGGGGGCCGAACGCACCCTCGCCGTACCGCCGTTGCGTTCCATCCGGCCGAAGATCGATTCTCGTACGCCCATCCGGTCGTCCGGCACCGCGTCCAGATCGAACCCGGGTCCCCGGTCCCGTACGGAGACGAAGACCGTCCGGCCATCGACCTCCGCGAAGACCTGTACGGCGCCTCCCTCGCCACCGTACTTGGCGGCGTTGACCATCGCCTCGCGTGCTGCCTGCATCTGTGCGGTCAGTTTCTCGTCGAGCGGGCAGTCGCCGACCACCACGACCTCGATCGGTACGCCGTGGTAGTCCTCCACCTCGGCGGCGGTCGCCTTGACGGCCTCGGCGAGGGTGTCGGGCTCGTTCTCCTCGTCCTTGCCGGTGCCCTCCGGCTTGTACAGCCAGGCGCGCAGCTCCCGCTCCTGCGCGCGGGCCAGGCGCCGGACCTCGCCGCCGTCGTCGGCGTTGCGCTGGATCAGCGTGAGCGTGTGCAGGACGGAGTCGTGGACGTGCGCGGCGACCTCGGCGCGTTCCTGGGCGCGGATGCGCATCAGGCGCTCGTCGGACAGGTCCTGCGTCATCCGTACGAGCCAGGGGCCGGCGAGCAGCGCGACTCCGGCGACGACGGCGATGGCCGCCGTCAGGACGTTGCCGAGCTGGGCGGCCGAGCCGCGTACGACCATGAAGACGGTCAGGCCCAGGCCGACGAGGGCGACACCGGCCAGACCGCGCGCCAGTTGGAAGATCCTGCGGCGCCTGCTGTCGGTCGAGAGCGACGCCCACTGCGCGCGGCGGGCGTTGTCCGCCTGGCGCCAGACCAGGACGACACCGGCGCCGATGAGCAGCGTCGGCCAGATGTAGCGCCCCGCGCCGCCGCGGCCGAGGTCGGCGCTGGCGACGAAGATCGTCCCGACGACGAACAGCGCGATGAGCGCGAAGGTCTGTCCCCGGTCCGGTTTACGGAGCCGTCGCCGCCCGTCGTCGGTCGTCTCGAACAGCGGCCGGGAGCGGGTGGGCGTGCCGCCGAGGCCGAGCGGGACGACGATCCAGAAGATGGCGTACAGCAGCGCGCCCAGTCCCTGGGCCAGGAACAGGGCGAGGAAGACCAGCCGCACCCAGCCGACCGGCAGCCCCAGATGGCCCGCGAGCCCGCGTGCGACGCCGCCCAGCAGCCTGCCGTCCGCGCTGCGGTAGAGCTTGCGCAGCGGCTGCGCGTCGGCCCCGGGTGCCGTCCCCGACGCGCGGCTGCGGCTGCGGGCCGTGCCCGACGACCCCGAGGCCGGTCCCGAGGCCGATGACGGCGAGGACGACGAGGGGGGCGGGGTGGGCGTGGCGACCGGCATGCCATTGATGGTCACACGAGCGGGCGGGCCCTGGCATCAGGGCTGCGCCCTGAGAGCGGCCCCGAGAACGACCCTGACACCCCCCGTCCGCCCGCCGCGGAATATCAGGGACCGGCCAGGGTCGGGACGGGTGGAGACCGGGCGGCCGGGCCGTCACCATGGACGTATGAATCGGTCCGTACCGCACACCTCGACGCAGCCACCGCAGCCACCGGCTCCCCAGCTGGTGCGCGCGCCGCGGCAGAAGGTCGTCGCGGGCGTCTGCGGCGGGCTGGGGCGGTACTGCGACCTGGACCCGGTCATCTTCCGGATCGTCGTCGTCGTGCTCACGCTGACCGGTGGCATCGGACTGATCTTCTACGGCTTCGCCTGGCTGCTGGTCCCGGTCGACGGTGAGGACGAGAACGAGCTGCGCCGGCTGTTGTCGGGCCGCGTCGACGGCGCCTCCCTGATCGCCGTACTGCTCGCGCTCGTGGGCTGCGGCCTGTTCCTGTCGTCGCTCAACAACGGTGACACGCTCGGTTTCGCCACGATGCTGTCGATCGCCGTCATCGGCGCGGCGGTCTGGTCGCAGCGGCGGCGCGCCACCGCGGAGGAGGGCGGGCCGCTCGACCCGGGGACGGCGGCGGCCGTGGCCGAGGCTCCCCCGGAGACGAAGGCGCCGCCGACGCCCGGCAGTCCGTCGTGGTGGCGCGACCCGATCGTCAAGGACGGGACGACGGGGCCGACGTCGCCGCCCGGCTATCTGTGGGGTCCCGACGACGAGGCCGAC
>NZ_JARJHW010000335.1:0-3360 GCF_040560175.1 Streptomyces panacea | reverse complement strand
GGGGTGGGACGGCGCGCGCGCCGTCCCACCCGCCCTCCGTAAGAGGATTCGGCCGACCCCTCAGCGGGTCTCCACCAGCCGGGCGAAGACCACGACGTTGCCGTCGTAGCCGCCCGCCTTCGAGTAGCCGCCGCCGCAGGTGATCACCCGCAGTTCGGAGTGGCCGGTGTCGCCGTACACCCGCGCCCCCGGGAAGTCGTTCTTGGAGAAGACCTCCACCCCGTAGATCTCGAACACCGCCACCCGCTCGTCGAAGCGGGTCACCTCGATGTGCTCGCCCTTGGTCAGCGAGCCCAGGCCGTAGAAGACCGCGGGGCCCGCCTGGTTGTCGACATGGCCCACGACGACCGCGGTGCCGCGCTGGCCGGGGGCGACGCCGTTCTGGTACCAGCCCGCCATGTTGGCGTCCTGCGGCGGCGGGGCGGCGATCCAGCCCTCCGGGTCGAGCCCCACGTCCATCACGGGTGCGTCGACCTTGATCGCCGGAATCGTCACGCGGGACATGGGCGCGTACGGCAGCGGCTTCACGATGGGGACGGTCGCCGGCTCGGTCACCGCCTCCTGCCGGGTGTCCAGCGCCGCCGCCGAGGCAGGCTGGGGCGGCCCGAGGGAGACATCGGCCCCGTTCCGCATCAGTGCGAGACCAGAGAGCATGACAAGAGCCAGAACGCCCCAGGGCGAGCGTCTCCTCGACTCCGGGCCGCGGTGGTCCAGGCCCATGTTTCTCCCTTCGTGGGCGCCTGGTACGCACGTTAGGCGCGGTGGTCCGGGTCGGCGAGAACTGGAGGGCGAATGGGTGGTGCGGCCGTCCGTGCCGGGCCAACTGCCCCATTCGAGTAGTCGTCATATAAAACTCCTGACGGTCTGTGACCTGCGGGTCCGTCAGGTCCGGACGCGTTCTGTCGGCGTGTCGCCTCACCGGGGTGGACCAGTGCCGAAATGCGTCGGATGTGCTGGCCGGTGATGGTTCGTCATGGAGGGCGTACTCGTCGAATTTCCCGGAGCACCGCTTTGGGGCGTCTTCCGCTGGAGGCTCAACGATGCGTGCTTCACGCGCTCTCATGGTGACTGCCGCGGCCTGCGCCGCCGTGGCGCTCTCCGCCCCGCTGGCCGGGGCCACCAACGGTCCGAGGGACATCACCGTCAACCCGTTCGCCGTCCACCAGGGCGGCACGCTGCACATCAAGGTCGAGGGCTGCGGCCACGGCGGCACCGTCACGTCCAACGCCTTCCCCAGGGCGGAGCTGTCGGTGAACTCCTCGGGTCACTCGGAGGCCAGGGCCCGTATCCACAACCACGCCACACCGGGCGACTACAACCTGTCGGTCAAGTGCAGCGACAACAGCCGCATCGCGACCCACCGATTCCGGGTGCTCGCCGGCCAGGGCGCGGAGGGTGGCCTCGGCGGCTCCATCGGCCCGAGCTCGACCGAGATGGGGGTCGGCGCCGGTCTGGTCGCCACGGCAGCGGTCGGTGGCACGTACTTCATCGCCCGCCGTCGTCGTACGAGCGACTCGCTGGTCTGACCGGCCGGACATCCTCACGGCGAACGCCCGTCCCCCCGAGTCCCGAACAGGACTTGGGGCGACGGGCGTTCGGACGTTGTCGACGAATGACCGGTGCCGGCCGCCGGTCAGCGCAGACGGTTCGCCGAGCGGCGCCGTACGACCAGCACGGTGCCGAGGGCCGCCGCGGCCACCAAGCCGGTGCCGATCGCCAGCTCCGTGCCGTTCATGCCGATGAAGCTGCCGCCGAGTCCGCCCTTGACACCACCGGGAGGCGCGATCGCCGTCGAGCTGGAGGTCGGCGTCCGCGTCGAGGCCGGGCTCGGCGTCCGCGTCGGGGTGGAGGTCGACGTCCGGGTCGGGGTGGGCGTCGGGGCCGGGGTGCCGCCCGCGATGGTGAGATCGGTGGTGCCTTCCTCGCCGTTGCACGAGAAGGTCACCTCGTACATCGCGCCGGGCTTGGCGTCCCAGAAGATGGAGGCGCGCGCCGATCCCCCGGAGGGGATGACGGTGTCGTCGAACACTCCGGACTCGGCGGTGGCGGTGCTGCTGCAACCGGTGACCGTGAGGGTCACCTGGCCGCCGGCCGCGATCACCGAGGGGGTGACGGCGAAACCGAACGGTGTGACAGGGGCCGCCGCCGTGGCCATGGCCACGGCAGGCGTAGTCAGTGCGAGTGCGGCCGCTCCCAGCAGAGCGGCGGACGCGGCACGTATCGCGCGCATGGACAATCCTCCGGGTCTCCGAGGCGCAGTGCGGAACTGATTTCCGCGGATGGCGGGAAATGCACCTCGATACCCGGCACGCTAGGAGCGCCCTACCACAGCCGCGATCTCAGTCGGGCGAACGGGTTGTCATGTCACCCGACTGGCCCGCCCCTGTGTCCGGTCGCCGGACGGGCCGCGGCTGGGGCCCGTCCGGCGACCGAGGGGTCTGTCCCCGGACGTGGCCTACGTACGGATGTGCGGGAACAGGTCGACGAACGGCGCCGCCGTCGCCGCGATGCCCCGGCCGTACGGCGCGTCGAAGTCCCAGATCAGGAAGAGCAGGAAGGCGATCAGGGCACTGAACAGCCCCGCCAGGAGCAGTTCCCGCCAGGTGCGGCGGATCTGGAGCGTGAAGATCAGCCCCACGGTCACGACGGCGCCGATGATGAGGCCGAACCAGACGACCCCCGGCATGGTCGCCCCCGCGTTCTCGCCCCTGGCGCCCCGCGCGTCGTCGGCCGCCGCCACCTGGTCGACCAGCGGCTGATACGCCTGCGCCTCGTGGTCGTCGGCCGGCACGTAGTCGGTGACGCTCCGCCGGACCTGCTCCAGCAGCGCCGTGCCCTTGCCGCTGAGGCTGTTGTGCTCCGACATGTGGGGCCACTCGGTGTTGACCACGTAACCGACGTACGCGTCGACGTCGCCCCGGATACGGTCGCGCACCTCGGCCGGGTAGACCGCGGACCGGGCCTGCACCTCGTGCAGGGCCTGCGCCTCCTGGCGTACGGACTCCTGGGCGCCGCCGCGCGCCTCCCAGACGCCCGCGATGGCCAGGCCCAGCACGATCGCGTAGACCACGCCGATCATCATCGTCATGTATTCGAGGACGTCAGGGCTTTCGGAGGGATCGTCGTCCGCCGGCACGCGGCGGTTGTTGATGAGGACGATGGCCACGACGACCGCGCAGGCGGCGGCCATGGCGAGGGACAGGACAAGCCATTCCGACATGGGTCTCCGTCAGCTAGCGGGATCGGGGGCGAAGGATGGCGGCCGCCAGCACCGCCGGTGCCGTGAGCAGCAGCATGAGCATCACGATCGAGGTGCTGTTCGTCGGCTGCTTGCGGACCGGTGTCTTGTACGCGGGCAGG
>NZ_JARJHW010000334.1:0-3381 GCF_040560175.1 Streptomyces panacea | reverse complement strand
CGACCTCCGCATGGCCGCGCGCCGCCCTCCGCGCGTCGGCCACCCGGCTCGGTGAACGGCGCGTTGTGAGTGCAGTATGTTAGATCCCGCAGTCCATTGTGCTGCCCTAATCGATCTGGAGGAGGTCCCCCGTGGATGAGCCGCGTACCGCAGCCGTCGGTGTCACCGTCTCCGCACCCGAGGCCGCGGGGGTGGCCGCCGGGGCCCCGGCGGAGAAGGGGCGGCGGGCGCTCGGGCCCGTCGCGCTCGTCCTCGGGGGTGTCGTCTCCGTGCAGTTCGGCGCCGCCATCGCCGTCCTGCTGATGCCGCGCGCCGGCGCCGTCGGTGTGGTGACGCTGCGGCTCGTGCTCGCCGCCGTCGTGCTGCTCGTGGTCTGCCGGCCCAAGGTCCGTGGCCACTCGCGCGCCGACTGGGGCACCGTGCTGGTCTTCGGTGGCGTGCTGGCGGCGATGAACCTCCTCTTCTACCAGGCCGCCGACCGCATCCCGCTGGGCGCCGCCGTGACCCTGGAGGTCCTCGGCCCCCTCGCCCTCTCCGTGATCGCCTCCCGCCGGCTCGGCAACCTCCTGTGGGCCGGGCTCGCGCTGGTGGGTGTGTTGCTGCTCAGTGGTGGCGGATTCGACCGGCTCGATCCGGTGGGCGCGGCGTTCGCCGTCGGGGCCGGGGTGATGTGGGCCACGTACATCGTCTTCAGTGCCCGGATCGGGCAGCGCTTCCCGCAGGCCGACGGGCTCGCGCTCGCCATGGCCTTCGGTGCCGTGCTGACCCTGCCGCTGGGCGTCATGGAGGCCGGCTCGAAGCTGATCGTGCCGTCCACGGTCGGGCTGGCCCTCGCGGTCGCGCTGCTGTCGTCGGTCCTGCCGTACACCTTGGAACTGCTCGCCCTGCGGCGGCTGCCCGCGCCGACGTTCGCGATCCTCATGAGCGTCGAACCGGCCGTCGCCGCCATGGCCGGCTTCCTCCTCCTGAGCCAGGGCCTCTCCTTCACCGACGCCCTGGCGATCGCACTGGTCATCGCGGCGAGCATGGGTGCGGTCCGGACGCAGGCGCGCACCCGCAAGGCCGAGAGGCGGCTCGCGGGCCTGGAAGACCTCGCGGAGCTGAAGGATCTGAAGGAGCTGAAGGATCTCAAGGGCATGAAGGAGTAAAGCAAGCACGCTTGCTTGTTTCTCCGGGCGCTGCCATGCTCCGGGACACGTACGACGCCGTGTCCCGAGAGCCCGATCGGAGCGCATCCCGTGTCCGACCCTGCCGCGCCCCTCCTCGACGATCTGCGCAGCGAGAGCGAGGAAGTCGACCGGCTCGTGGCCGAGTTGGACGAAACGGGCTGGTCGCTCGCGACCCCGGCGGCCGGCTGGACCGTCGCCCACCAGATCGCCCATCTCGCCTGGACCGACCGCGCCTCCCTCCTCGCCGTGACCGACGAGGCCGCCTTCGCCGACGAGGCGGCGAAGGCCCTCGCCGCCCCCGGGACCTTCGTGGACGAGGGCGCCGAGGCCGGCGCCGTACTGCCGCCCGGCCAACTCCTCGCCCGCTGGCGCGAAGGCCGCGAACGGCTCCGGCGGGCGCTGCGCTCCGCACCCGCCGGTGCGCGATTCCCCTGGTACGGGCCGCCGATGAGCGCGCTGTCGATGGCCACCGCGCGTCTGATGGAGACCTGGGCGCACGGCCAGGACATCGCGGACGCCCTCGGCGTACGGCGCGAGCCGACCGCGCGGCTGCGGCATGTGGCCTGGATCGGCGTACGGGCCCGCGACTACGCCTACCTCGTCCGTGGCGAGCAGCCGCCCGCCGAGCCGTTCCGGGTGGAACTCACCTCCCCTGAGGGGGAGTTGTGGACATACGGCCCCGAGGGCGCCGGCCAGCGCGTCACCGGGCCCGCGCTCGACTTCTGTCTGCTCGTGACACAGCGCGCCCACCGCGCCGACCTCTCCGTACGGGCCGAGGGCGCGGACGCCGACCGGTGGCTGGACATCGCGCAGGCCTTCGCGGGCCCCGCCGGTCCCGGACGGGCGGCGAAGAGGGCATGACGAGGAACGTCACGACGACCGGCGCGGGGTCGACCGCCGCCCCGGATGTCCTGCGGATCGGGAACGCCTCCGGCTTCTACGGCGACCGCTTCGACGCGCTGCGCGAGATGCTCACCGGCGGCCCCCTCGATGTCGTCACCGGCGACTACCTCGCCGAGCTGACCATGCTCATCCTCGGCCGCGACCGGCTGAGGAACCCGGACTCCGGCTACGCCAAGACCTTCCTGCGGCAGCTGGAGGAAGGGCTCGGGCTCGCGCACGAACGCGGAGTGCGGATCGTCGCCAACGCGGGCGGGCTGAACCCGGCCGCGCTGGCCGGCGCGGTACGCGAACTCGCCGAGCGCGTAGGCGTCCCCGTCCGCGTCGCGCACGTCGAGGGCGACGACCTGCTGACGGGCGGTCGCGAGTGGGGCGAGGGCGTGCTCACCGCCAACGCCTACCTCGGCGGCGCCGGTATCGCGGAGTGCCTGCGCGCGGGCGCCGACGTGGTGGTGACGGGCCGGGTCACGGACGCGGCCCTGGTCACCGGACCCGCCGCCGCCCACTTCGGCTGGGGCCTCGATGATCCCGGCGACCTCGACGCGCTCGCGGGCGCGGTCGTCGCCGGGCACGTCCTGGAGTGCGGCACCCAGGCCACCGGCGGAAACTACGCCTTCTTCGGCGACCACGACGCACACGCCGTCCGCCGCCCCGGCTTCCCGCTCGCCGAACTCCACGCCGACGGCTCCGCCGTCATCACCAAGCACCCCGGCACCGGCGGGATCGTCGACATCGGCACCGTCACGGCGCAGTTGCTGTACGAGACCGGGGGAGCCCGGTACGCGGGACCCGACGTGACGGCCAGGCTCGACACCGTACGGATCACCGGGGACGGTCCCGACCGGGTCAGGATCTCGGGCGTACGCGGCGAGGCACCGCCCCCCACGCTCAAGGTCGGGCTGAACCGGATCGGCGGCTGGCGCAACGAGATCGTGTTCGTCCTCACCGGCCTCGACATCGACGCGAAGGCGCGGCTGGTGCGCGAGCAGGTCACCGACGCGCTGGCCGCCCGGCCGCCCGCCGACGTCCGTTGGGAGCTGGCCCGCACCGACCACGCGGACGCCGCCAGCGAGGAGACGGCAAGTGCCCTGCTGCGGCTGGTCGTTCGCGACAGCGACCCCGACGCCGTCGGCCGGGCGGTCAGCGGCGCGGCGATCGAGCTGGCGCTGGGCAGCTACCCCGGTTTCCATGTCACGGCGCCGCCCGGCAAGGGCGCGCCGTACGGCGTCTTCGAGGCGGCGTACGTGGACGCGGCCGGCGTCCCGCACACGGCCGTGCTGCCCGGCGGTGAACGCATCAGAATGACAACACC
>NZ_JARJHW010000333.1:0-3468 GCF_040560175.1 Streptomyces panacea | reverse complement strand
AAGAGGCTTTCGGCGGCGAAGCGGAGGACCAGCTGGGGTGCTCCCGACAGGGCGACGCCGGCGGCCGCGGTGAGGGCGATCGCGGCGAGCACCGGGGCCGGGGCGCGGTGGACGGCCGGGGACCCGACGGCCGGGGAGCCGACGGGCTGGAGGGCGGGCTCGGCGGCCGGGGTCCCTGCCGTCTCCGGGGCGCGGAAGAGGTCCGCCGTCCACTGCAGGTAGTAGAAGAGCGCGATGACGACGTTGACGGCCATCACGACGGCCAGCCAGCCGAGCCCCGCGTCGACGGCCGAGGAGAAGACCGTGACCTTCGCGAAGAGGCCGACGATGCCGGGCGGCAGCCCCGCGAGGCAGAGCAGGAAGAAGCCCATGGCGAGCGCCACGAGCGGGCGCTCGGAGGCGAGGGCGCGGTAGTCCGAGAGACGGTTCAGGGGCTTCGTACGGGCGACCAGGGCGGCGACGGCGAAGGCGCCGAAGTTCACGACGGCGTACATCAGGGCGTACGCGACGGTGGAGCCGATCTGATCCGCGCCGGCGTACGCCGCAGCCGCGATCGGCACCAGCAGATAGCCGGCCTGGGCGACGGACGACCACGCGAGGAGGCGAACCGCGCTCCACGCGCGCGTGGAGCGCTGGCGGAGCGCCGCGACGTTGCCGACGGTCATGGTGAGCGCCGCGAGCACGGCCACGGCCGGGCCCCACACGTCGGAGTGGCTCGGGAAGGCGATGACCGTCACCAGGACGAGGCCGGAGAATCCGACGGCCTTGCCGACGACGGAGAGGTACGCGGCGATGGGCAGCGGCGCGCCTACGTAGGTGTCGGGGACCCAGAAGTGGAAGGGCGCGGCGGCGGCCTTGAAGGCGAAGCCCACGAGGGTCAGGGCGACGCCCGCCGACGCGAGGGTCTCGAACCTGCCGGGGATGTCGTCGAGCCGGCCGGCGATCTCGGTGAGATGCAGGGTGCCGGTGGTGGCGTACACGAAGCTGACGCCCAGCAGCATGACGGCGGTGGCCGCCACCGAGGAGAGGAAGAACTTGAGGGCCGCCTCGGACGAGAGGCGGTCGCCGCGCTTGAGGCCGACCAGCGCGAAGGCGGGGAGGGTGGCGACTTCGAGGGCGACGACGAGGGTCGCGAGGTCGCGGGCCGCGGGCAGGAGGGCGGCGCCGGCCGCCGAGGAGAGCAGCAGGAACCAGAATTCGCCCGGCGGGAGCTTCTTGCCGCCCCCGAGTTCGGTGACGGAGAGCAGGGCGGTGAGCAGCGCGCCGCCGAGCACCAGGAGCTGGATGACGAGCGTGAAGTGGTCGACGGTGTAGCTGCACACGTCCGCGTCGGCCGTCAGACAGAAGGTGGACCGGTCACCGGCGCGCAGCGGGAGGAGCAGGAGGAGCGCGGCGGCGAGGCCGGCGACGGAGAGTGCGCCGAGGAGCGGCTTGCGGCGTTCCGGGACGAACAGGTCGGCGACCAGGACGATCAGTGCGACGGCGGCGGTGAGGGCCGGGGGTGCGATGGCGAGCCAGTCGACGGACTGGACGAGACTGGCGGCGCTCTCGACGGCGCCCTGGGCAGCGGCCACGATCACGACTTGCCTCCTGCGAGAAGCTTCTGCACGGCCGGGTCGGTGAGGCCGAGGAGGACGGCGGGCCAGAGTCCGGCGAGGACGGTGAGGGCGACGAGCGGGGTCCAGGCGGCGAGTTCGTAGCCCTGGACGTCGGCGAGTTCGGGCGTCGGGCCCGCTTCCTCCGCTCCCGCGGCCTGGTGGGTCGCGCCCATGCAGACGCGGCGGACCACGATCAGCAGGTACGCGGCGGTGAGCAGCGTGCCGAAGCAGGCGATCGCCGTGAAGGTGACGAAGGCGGGGCGGCTGAGGCCGGGCGCGGGGTCGAAGGCACCGAACATCGCGAGCATCTCGCCCCAGAATCCGGCGAGGCCGGGGAGGCCGAGCGAGGCGACGGCGGCGAAGGCGAGCAGGCCGCCGAGGCGCGGTGCGCGGCCGTACAGCGCCGCGCCGGTGGCGCCGGCGAGGGTGTCGAGGTCGGCGGTGCCGTAACGGTCCTTGAGCGCTCCGACCAGGAAGAAGAGCAGGCCGGTGATGAGGCCGTGGGCGACGTTCGCGAAGAGCGCGCCATTGACGCCGGTGGGGGTCATGGACGCGATGCCGAGCAGCACGAAGCCCATGTGGCCGACGGAGGAGTAGGCGATGAGGCGCTTGAGGTCGCCGCCCGCGCCCTGCCGGGCGAGGGCGAGGCAGGCCAGGGAGCCGTAGATGATGCCGACGACGGCCAGCGCGGCGAGGTACGGCGCGAAGGTCCGCATCCCGTCGGGCGCGATCGGCAGGACGATACGGACGAAACCGTACGTACCCATCTTGAGCATGACCCCGGCGAGGAGGACCGATCCGACGGTCGGGGCGGCGGTGTGGGCGTCCGGGAGCCAGCTGTGCAGCGGCCACATCGGGGTCTTGACCGCGAGCCCGATCCCGATCGCCAGAACGGCTGTGACCTGCACGGATGTGCTCAGCCCACGGCCGTTGTCAGTGGCGAGTGCCACCATGTCGAATGTGCCCGCGTGCAGCCCGACGAGCAGCAGGCCGAGCAGCATGACCACGGAACCGAGCAGCGTGTAGAGGATGAACTTCCAGGCGGCGGCCTGCCGCTCGGCACCGCCCCAGCGGGCGATGAGGAAGTACATCGGGATGAGCACCATCTCGAAAGCCAGGAAGAAGAGCAGCAGGTCGAGTACGGCGAAGGTGGCGAGGGTGCCGGATTCGAGGACGAGCAGCAGGGCGACGAAGGCCTTTGGGGAGGGGCCCGCCGGGAGCTTGAAGTAGCTGTAGAGCGCGCAGAGGAAGGTCAGCAGCGCGGTCAGGACCAGAAGGGGGAGAGAGATGCCGTCGACGCCGAGGTGGATCCGCACGTCGAGTGCGGCGATCCAGCTGATGTCCGTCGTGGCCTGCATCCTCGACGGCTGGTCGTGGTCGAAGCCGAGCGCGAGGACGATCGCGGCGATGAGGATCGCGCCGGTCACGGTCACACCGTGGCGCAGTACGGCCTGGTCGGGGCCGGTGCCCCGGAGTCCGGGCGGGGCGGGCAGCAGCGCCGCCGCCGCGCCCAGCAGGGGGGCGACGACGATGAACGCGAGAAGGAACTGCATCACGGACGTGCTGATATCGATCACGGCTCACGCTCCGGCGACGAGTACGGCGGCGATCGCCAGGACGACCGTTCCGGCGAGCAGGGCGCCCAGGTAGGTCTGCACATTGCCGGTCTGCGCGCCGCGTACGGCGGTGCCGAGCCAGCGGGTGCCGGTGCCCGCTCCGCGTACGTAGGTGTCGACGACCTCGCGGTCGAGGAAGCGGACCAGCCGGGCCGCGCCCTGGACCGGGCGCTGGAAGAGGACGCGGTAGACGGCGTCCAGGTGGAAGCCGGACGCGGCGTGCGGGTGGAGCCTGCCGAGCAGGAGCCGGCCGG
>NZ_JARJHW010000332.1:0-3474 GCF_040560175.1 Streptomyces panacea | reverse complement strand
CCGGCGGCGTCGTCGCCCGGCGGGCCGGCCGCCCCGTACGCGCCCACCCGGGGATCCGGCAGCGTGCACAGCGCCGCCGTGCCGGCCACCGCGCGTACCGTCGGGTCGGCGCCCCGCCACGGCGCGACGCACACCACCACGTGCGTGCCGTCCCCGCCCGGCCCCAGCGCCGTGCGCAGCGCCTCCACCGCCATGTCACGCTGCCAGCCGCGCTCCGCCGTCAGTACGGCGCGGAACTCGCGCGCCAGGTCGGCCCCCGCCCGCACCTCCTCGGCGAGCAGCGCCCCGATCCGCCCCGTCACGTCCATGGCCGCCGCCAGCCGGTCGTCCGTGGGGCCCTGCCCGGTGTCGTCGAGCAGCCATACGTAACCGAGCACCGTGCCCCGGTGCCGTACGGGCAGGCAGATCCGGCCCCGGAAGACCCCGGCGTCGGGCGCGGCCGGGATCCGGACGGGGCCGGTCGCGCGAGTGATGCCGAAGCCCTCGAACCAGGCGCGCACCGCGGGCGTGGACTTCCGCGTCAGGATCGAACGCGTCCTGACGGGGTCCATCACGCCCTCGTCGTCGCTGTCGTGCACCCCGAAGGCGATCAGCCCGAAGTCCCGGTTCTCCAGCGTCAGCGGCATGCCGAGCAGCGCCGAGATCTCGTCGACCAGCTCCTGGTAATCGTCCTTCACACGGACATTCTCGCACCGCCTTCAGACATATGTCTGAGATCCCGGCCACGGATGCGTGACAGGTGTCGATGGCAGAGGATCGGACCGGTCCCTAGATTTCGGAGTGGTTCTCCGTGCCGTCGCCGGGCGTTCGTGTCCCGTACGGCCTGCTCGTTCTCTTCCGTGGAGGTGCCCTGTGCTGGGTCCCGTGATTCTCGCCGCGTCGCGCAGCGACATGATGCGGCGCGTCGTCTCGGCCGCGCCGGTCACCAGGCCCGTCGTGGACCGCTTCATCGCCGGCGAGACCGTCGACGGTACGACGCCGGTCATCCAGGACATGGCCGACAGCGGCCTCGAAGTCACCATGGACGTCCTTGGCGAGGACATCACCGACCCGGCCGAGGCACTGCACGCCCGCGACGCCTATCTGAAGCTGATCGAGGCCCTCGCGCCGCTCGGTCTCGGCGCCCGCGCCGAGATGTCCGTGAAGCTCTCCTCCTTCGGACAGGCCCTGCGCGGCGGCCACGACCTGGCGCTGCGCAACATCACCACCGTCGTCGAGGCCGCCAACGAGATCGGCACCACCGTTACGCTGGACATGGAGGACCACACCACCGTCGACTCGACGCTGGCCATCCACAGCGCACTGCGTGAGCGCTTCCCCGAGACAGGTGCCGTCGTCCAGTCGTACCTCTTCCGTACGGAGGACGACTGCCGCACCCTCGCGGCGGCGGGCTCGCGCGTACGGCTCGTCAAGGGCGCCTACAAGGAGCCCGCGCGGGTCGCGCACCAGGACAAGGGCGACGTCGACAAGGCGTACGTGCGCTGCCTCAAGACCCTGATGGCGGGCGACGGGTACCCGATGGTCGGGTCCCACGATCCGCGCCTGATCGCGATCGCCCAGGAACTCGCCGTTCGGGCCGGACGAAAAACCGACGCGTACGAGTTCCAGATGCTCTACGGCATCCGCGAGGCCGAGCAGCACCGCCTCGCCGCCGAGGGGCACCGGGTGCGCGTCTACATCGCCTACGGCACCGACTGGTACGGCTACTTCATGCGCCGGCTGGCCGAACGCCCGGCCAACCTGGCCTTCTTCCTGCGTTCCCTCGCCACCCGCGGCTGAGTGCCCGCCCCGCCCCCGACCGTCGACCGTAAACCGTCTACTGATCAAGGAGATTCGGCACCCATGGACGCTGTGACCCAGGTCCCCACGCCGGTCAACGAGCCGGTGCACGGCTACGCCCCCGGTTCCCCCGAGCGCACCCGCCTCGAAGCCAAGCTCAAGGAGCTGGCCGACCACCCCGTCGACCTGCCGATGACCATCGGCGGCGAGAAGCGGATGGGCGGCGGCGAGCGCTTCGACGTCGTACAGCCGCACAACCACCAGGCCGTCCTCGGTACGTACGGCAACGCCACCGAGCAGGACGCCCAGGACGCCGTGGACGCCGCGCTCGCCGCCGCCCCCGGCTGGCGTGCGATGGCCTTCGACGACCGCGCCGCGATCATCCTGCGCGCCGCCGAGCTGCTGTCGGGGCCGTGGCGCGAGACGCTGGCCGCCTCGACGATGCTCGGCCAGTCCAAGACCGTCCAGCAGGCCGAGATCGACACGCCGTGCGAGCTGATCGACTTCTGGCGCTTCAACGTCTCGTACGCGCGCGGCATTCTCGCCGAGCAGCCGCCGGCCAACTCGACCGGCGTGTGGAACCGGCTGGACCACCGGCCGCTCGAAGGCTTCGTCTACGCGATCACGCCCTTCAACTTCACCGCGATCGCCGGCAACCTGCCGACCGCGCCCGCGCTCATGGGCAACGTCGTCGTCTGGAAGCCGTCGCCGACGCAGACCCACGCCGCCGTACTGCTGATGCGCCTTCTTGAAGAGGCGGGGCTGCCCAAGGGCGTCATCAACCTGGTGACCGGTGACGGACTCGCCGTGTCCGAGGTGGCGCTCAACCACCCCGAGCTGGCGGGCATCCACTTCACCGGCTCCACCAAGACCTTCCAGCACCTGTGGAAGACCGTCGGCGGCAACATCGAGAAGTACCGCTCCTACCCGCGCATCGTCGGCGAGACCGGCGGCAAGGACTTCGTCGTCGCCCACCCGAGCGCGGACCGCGGCGTCCTCAAGACGGCCCTGACGCGCGGGTCGTTCGAGTTCCAGGGCCAGAAGTGCTCGGCGTCCTCGCGCGCCTACGTCCCGGCCTCGATCTGGAACGACGGCTTCAAGGAGGAGTTCGGGGCAGAGGTCGACGCCATCGCCATGGGCGACGTCACCGACCTGTCGAACTTCATCGGCGCCGTCATCGACGAGCGGGCCTTCGCGAAGAACAAGGCCGCGATCGACCGCGCCGCCGCCGACCCGACGTGCACCATCGTCGCCGGTGGTACGTACGACGACTCCGTCGGCTACTTCGTCCGCCCCACGGTCATCGCCTGCACCGACCCGGCGAACGAGGTCTTCACGACGGAGTACTTCGGTCCCATCCTCGCCATCCACGTCTACGAGGACGCGGAGTACGACGCGATGCTGGCGCAGATGGAGTCCGTCTCCGCGTACGCGCTGACCGGCGCCGTCATCGCCGGTGACCGCGCGGCGGCGGCCGACACGATGGCCAAGCTCCGTTACGCGGCGGGCAACTTCTACATCAACGACAAGTCGACCGGCGCCGTGGTCGGCCAGCAGCCCTTCGGCGGCGGCCGTGCCTCCGGCACCAACGACAAGGCGGGAGCCCCGCAGAACCTGATGCGGTGGACCCTGACCCGGGCGATCAAGGAGTCGCTCGTGTCCCCGACGGACTACCGCTACCCGCACATGGGCTGA
>NZ_JARJHW010000331.1:0-3501 GCF_040560175.1 Streptomyces panacea | reverse complement strand
GGGCATCGAACGAGAGGCGGCGGGGACGGCGGCGTGACGCGGGGAGTCGAGCGACGGAACGGGACCGTTTCGTCGTAACGAAGAGGTTAGGACGGAAGTGCGTCGGGACGCAACCGTTTCGTCGTGACGTGCATGACGCTATGCTCGTCGCCATGCCCACGGATCCTCGCCTCTCACGCCGCGCCCCAGCGGGAGCCGCAGTGCTCCGTGAGGACGTGACCGACGCCATCCGCTCCGCCGTCTTCGAGGAACTGGCCGCCGTCGGCTTCGCGCGGATGTCCATCGAGGGCATCGCCCGCCGGGCCGGTGTCGGCAAGACCGCCGTCTACCGTCGTTGGAAGTCCAAACTCGCGCTGGTGCTCGACCTGGTCTCCGCCGTCGCGGCCCAGGGGCTGCCCGTACCCGCGACCGGTTCGCTGTACGGAGACGTACGCGCCCTGCTCGAAGTGGCGTCGCACGCCCTGCGCCACCCGCTGGCCTCCCGCGTCATCCCCGACCTGCTGGTGGAGGCGGCCCGGCACCCGGAGATCTCCGAGGCGATCAAGTCGGCGCTGCTGGACCGGGAGCACGGCATCGCGGCCGTGGTCGTACGCGAGGCGGTCGCCCGCGGCGAACTGCCCGAGGGCACCGACCCCGACCGCGCGCTCGACCTCATCGCGGGCCCGCTCTACTGGCGTCTCGTCGTCGTACGGGGCGACCTTCCCGCCGGCTATCTCGACGACCTCGCCGCCACGGCGGTCACCGCGCTGACGCGCGACCGCACCGCCTGATCGTCTGATCGCGCTGACTGGCGACCGCACCGCCCGACCGCGTTGACCGCACCGCCCGACCGCCCGGAGCCTGACCGCCTGGCGTCCGTCCGGCCGGCCGGCCGACCCTCGCACCCTCGCGCCCACGCTCACCGTCCCGGCTTCTCGCAGCCGCCGTACGGGTGACATGGGGGGCGTCTCCGTAGCCCTGGTGGAGGAACCTTCGTTGCCCGTGTGGGGGAGACCAGGGCAGGTCCCTCCGCGAAGCCGAGCCAAAGGACGGGCGCCCCATGAGTGTCGCTTCCACACCAGAGTCCGGGCGGCGCCCAGGACGCGGCCGCGGCCGGGTCGTCATGCTCGTCGACAACGCCGTCAACGGCGACTCCCGCGTGCAGAAGGCCGCCCGCTCCATGTCCGACGCCGGCTGGGACGTGGTGCTGCTCGGCCAGTCCCCGGACCGCGACCGGCACCGCTGGACCATCGGCGACGCCCAGGTCCGGCTGGTCCCCGTCGTGATGACCCTCGCCAAACGCCGCAGGGACTACCGAAGAGTCGTCCTGCCCCGCCTCTTCGCCTACCGGCGCGGCGGTATCGCGCACCACCGCAAGCAGTGGGTCAAGGCCTGGCGCGCCGATCTGCTGGCCCGCAGATCCGCCGAGGGCCGAAGATTCCTGATCCGGCGTACGGCGGCCCGCATCCTGGCCCGCTGGGTCGGCTTCCGGCACCGCCAACTCGCCCTCGTGGAGGGCAGGCGCAATCCCGACTCGCTGCCCGAGCGGCTCCGTACGGCCATGTGGCGCGCCCTGCTCGGCGACCGCTGCTGGCGCAGGCTCGAACCGTATCTGTGGGACTACGAGTTCGCCTTCGGCCCCGTCATCGACGCCCTCGAACCCGATCTCGTCCACGCCAACGACTTCCGGATGATCGGCGTCGGCGCCCGCGCCGTGCACCGCGCGCGGGGCAGGGGCCGGAGCGTGAAGCTGGTCTGGGACGCGCACGAGTATCTGCCGGGCATCAAGCCCCGTGCCGGGTACCGGCGTTGGATGCCCGCCCATGTCGCGCACGAACGGGAGTACGGGCGGTGCGCGGACGCCGTCGTCACCGTCTCCCAGCCCCTGGCCGAGCTGCTGTACAAGGAGCACCGGCTGCCCCGGCTGCCCGCCGTCGTGCTCAACGCCCCCGGCGGGGGCCCGCCCGCCGGCCGCGCCCATGAACCCGTTCCGGATCTGCGGGAGTTGTGCGGCATCGACGCCGTCACGCCGCTCCTCGTCTACAGCGGCGCCCTCGCCCCGCAGCGCGGGCTCGCCACGCTCATCGAGTCGCTGCCTCAACTGCCCGGCGCGCACGCGGCGCTGGTCGTTCCCGCACCCGACGGGTGGGTCGTACGCAAGGTGCTCGACCACGCCGCCGAACTCGGTGTCGCCGACCGAGTCCACCCGCTGCCGTACGTACCGCACTGGCAGATCGCGCCCTTCCTGGCCGCCGCGGACATCGGCGTCATCCCGATCCACCACTGGCCGAACCACGAACTCGCCCTGATCACCAAGTTCATGGAGTACGCCCACGCCAAGCTGCCCATTGTCGTCAGCGACGTGCGCGCCATGGCGGAGAAGGTGCGCGAGACCGGGCAGGGCGAGGTGTTCCGCGCGGAGGACACCGCCGACTTCGTACGGGCGGCGCGCGCCGTGCTCGACGATCCGGCCGCCTACCGCAAGGCGTACGACCGCCCCGGCCTGCTGGAGGAGTGGACCTGGGACGCGCAGGCCGACGTCCTCGACGGGATCTATCAGGGGCTGTTGACGGTCCCGGCGGAGGCGACCGCCGCCGCGACGGTCCCACGGGGCGGACCGGCCACCGAGGAGGAGGAGCCGGACCAGGGCGACCCCGCGGGCGCCACGGCGACCTGACCGGGGCGCGAGCGTCAGCACGTGACCATACGGCCGTACGGGCGTTGATGTCCTCGAACGTCGGGAGACGTCACCGGCGTCGGGGGAGCGCCGCGCCAACGAGCCGGATGGAAAGTGAGTCACCGTGCACAGGTCCGCGTACGAGCAGATGGAGCTCTGCGTCAAGGAGTACATGCCCGCGTCCGGCCGCCACCGGGTGGTCGACCTGGGCTCGCGCATCTCGCCCAGGCAGTCCCTCACCCACCGCGGTCTGCTCGGCGAGCGCGATGTCGAGTACATCGGCGTCGACGTGCTCGACGGTCCGAACGTCGACATCGTGATGCCCAAGCCGTACCGCATTCCGGTACGGTCCCGGACCGCCGACTTCGTGCTGTCGGGGCAGGCGTTCGAGCACATCCCGTTCTTCTGGGCGTCGATGATGGAGATCGCCCGCGTACTTCGGCCCGGCGGCCTGGCCTTCGTCACCGCCCCCTCGCGCGGCCATGTGCACGACGCGCAGGACTGCTGGAGGTACTACCCCGACGGATTCCGGGCCATGGCCGCCTTCACCGGGCTCGAACTGGCCGAGGCCTACACGGACTTCCCGCCGATGAAGGGCATCCGCTTCGACTACGCGGCCATCGACGGCAAGCGCGCCTACTGGGGCGACTCGGTCGGCGTGTTCCGCAGGCCGCGGCGGCCGAGGCGGCGGCTGTGGGAGTACGCGGTACGGGAGTTGACCGTCCGTTACGCGAACCGCGTCGGCGGCGTCGAGGGCATCCCGCTGCCCGAGCCGGTCGAGGGGCGTGAACGGTGCGGCAGAGGGACGCCCGCCGCCGTCCCCGCCGCGCCCGCCGTTCCCGCCA
>NZ_JARJHW010000330.1:0-3505 GCF_040560175.1 Streptomyces panacea | reverse complement strand
GAGCCCCGGGCCGAGTGGGCCGGACCGAGCCCCGGGCCGAGTGGGCCGGACCGAGCCCCGGGGCACGACAGAGGGGTGGCCCGGAACCAGTTACGGTCCCGGGCCACCCCTCGTGCTGGGCTCAGCCTCGCCTCAGCCTCTCAGCGTCGGCTCACGCTTCCTTCGTCAGATTCGGACCGGCGCCGCCGGCCGCCTGCTCGATCGGCGGGACGTCGGGCAGTGCCGACTTCTCCTCGCCGCGGAAGCTGAACTTCTTCTCGTCGCCCTCGCCCTCGGTGTCCACGACCACGATGTGACCGGGACGCAGCTCACCGAAGAGGATCTTCTCGGAGAGGATGTCCTCGACCTCGCGCTGGATCGTCCGGCGCAGCGGCCGGGCGCCCATAACGGGGTCGTAGCCCTTCTTGGCGAGCAGCGCCTTGGCGTTCGGGCTGAGCTCAAGGCCCATGTCCCGGTCCTTCAGGCGCTCATCCACCTTGTCGACCATGAGGTCGACGATCTGGATGATGTCTTCCTCGGTGAGCTGGTGGAAGACGACCGTGTCGTCCACACGGTTGAGGAACTCGGGCCGGAAGTGCTGCTTGAGCTCCTCGTTGACCTTGTTCTTCATCCGCTCGTAGTTGGACTTGGTGTCGCCCTGGGCGGCGAAGCCCAGGTTGAAGCCCTTGGAGATGTCCCTGGTCCCGAGGTTGGTCGTCATGATGATGACCGTGTTCTTGAAGTCCACGACCCGGCCCTGGGAGTCGGTCAGCCGACCGTCCTCCAGGATCTGCAGAAGGGAATTGAAGATATCGGGGTGGGCCTTCTCGACCTCGTCGAAGAGGACGACGGAGAACGGCTTCCGGCGCACCTTCTCGGTGAGCTGGCCGCCCTCTTCGTACCCCACGTATCCGGGGGGAGAACCGAAGAGACGCGAAACCGTGTGCTTCTCGCTGAACTCCGACATGTCGAGGGAGATCAGTGCGTCCTCGTCGCCGAAGAGGAATTCGGCGAGCGTCTTGGACAGCTCCGTCTTACCGACTCCGGAGGGGCCGGCGAAGATGAACGAGCCACCGGGACGCTTGGGGTCCTTCAGACCCGCCCGCGTACGCCGGATGGCCTGGGAGAGCGCCTTGATGGCGTCCTTCTGGCCGATGACACGCTTGTGGAGCTCGTCCTCCATACGGAGCAGCCGCGAGGACTCCTCCTCGGTGAGCTTGAAGACCGGGATGCCCGTGGCGGTCGCCAGGACCTCGGCGATCAGCTCCTCGTCCACCTCGGCGACGACGTCCATGTCGCCGGCCTTCCACTCCTTCTCCCGCTTGGTCTTCGCGGCCAGCAGCTGCTTCTCCTTGTCGCGGAGCGAAGCTGCCTTCTCGAAGTCCTGGGAGTCGATGGCCGACTCCTTGTCGCGGCGGACGTTCGCGATCTTCTCGTCGAACTCGCGGAGGTCCGGCGGAGCGGTCATCCGGCGGATGCGCATCCGTGAGCCGGCCTCGTCGATCAGGTCGATCGCCTTGTCCGGCAGGAAGCGGTCCGAGATGTAGCGGTCGGCGAGCGTCGCGGCTGCGACCAGCGCGGAGTCCGTGATGGACACGCGGTGGTGCGCCTCGTAACGGTCCCGCAGGCCCTTGAGGATCTCGATGGTGTGCGGCAGCGACGGCTCGGCCACCTGGATCGGCTGGAAGCGGCGCTCCAGCGCGGCGTCCTTCTCCAGGTGCTTGCGGTACTCGTCGAGCGTCGTCGCACCGATGGTCTGGAGCTCACCACGGGCGAGCATGGGCTTCAGGATCGAAGCCGCGTCGATCGCGCCCTCGGCGGCGCCCGCACCCACGAGGGTGTGGAGCTCGTCGATGAACAGGATGATGTCGCCGCGGGTGCGGATCTCCTTGAGGACCTTCTTCAGGCGCTCCTCGAAGTCACCCCGGTAGCGGGAGCCCGCGACCAGTGCGCCGAGGTCCAGCGTGTAGAGGTGCTTGTCCTTGAGGGTCTCGGGCACCTCGCCCTTGACGATGGCCTGCGCCAGTCCCTCGACGACCGCCGTCTTGCCGACGCCGGGCTCGCCGATGAGGACCGGGTTGTTCTTCGTACGGCGGGACAGCACCTGCATGACCCGCTCGATCTCCTTCTCGCGCCCGATGACCGGGTCGAGCTTGGACTCACGAGCTGCCTGGGTGAGATTCCTGCCGAACTGGTCCAGGACGAGGGAGGTCGAGGGCGTGCCCTCGGCCGGGCCGCCGGCGGTGGCGGCCTCCTTGCCCTGGTAACCGGAGAGCAGCTGGATGACCTGCTGCCGCACCCGGTTGAGATCGGCGCCCAGCTTCACGAGGACCTGGGCGGCGACGCCCTCGCCCTCGCGGATCAGGCCGAGCAGGATGTGCTCGGTGCCGATGTAGTTGTGGCCGAGCTGAAGGGCCTCGCGGAGCGACAGCTCCAGGACCTTCTTGGCACGGGGCGTGAAGGGGATGTGGCCGGACGGAGCCTGCTGGCCCTGCCCGATGATCTCCTCCACCTGCTGGCGGACCGCCTCGAGCGAAATCCCGAGGCTCTCCAGGGCCTTAGCGGCGACACCCTCACCCTCGTGGATAAGGCCCAGGAGGATGTGCTCGGTGCCGATGTAGTTGTGGTTGAGCATCCGGGCTTCTTCCTGAGCCAGGACGACAACCCGCCGCGCGCGGTCGGTGAACCTCTCGAACATCGTTAATCGCTCCTCAGAGCGGTCAGGCAGTAAAGGGGTCGGTCCCCTCCCTGTCCTTCCGCAGCTTAGTCCCGCAAGCGGGGACCGCTCATTCCAACTGCCGACATCCGCCGTGATCACCCCGCCTCGGCGGCGAACTTTCCTCACGAACAGCCGACATCTGCTCCAACCTGATGGTGCGAGACGATGTTCCCGCAGGCCAGACAGATACCCCCGCTATCGGTACGCCGATGGCGAACGTGAGACGTCCGGGACCGCGTGTCGACCCTCCCCACTAGGAATGTCTTACCCGTAAGCACCGACACTCCATGCGGCGCACCCATGTTCGCTCCGCTACGGGCGAACACCCTTGCACTCCCGAATGCTTCCGTA
Organism: Streptomyces panacea; assembly: GCF_040560175.1. NCBI lineage: Bacteria > Bacillati > Actinomycetota > Actinomycetes > Kitasatosporales > Streptomycetaceae > Streptomyces > Streptomyces panacea. The sequence continues at coordinate 456 of NZ_JARJHW010000330.1, read as the reverse complement.
CGCCCCCACAAGGAACACATAGAGCGAGCACACATACACAGTGCGTAACTCGATGCCGGGGTGGGGAGTTGGTCCGTGCATGGCTCTCCCCGTTCCGCTCCCCCGCGCGCCGCTGCCGCTCGAAGGCGGCACCGCTTTCTGGTACGAGCACGAGCTGGGCTGGGCCACGGCGGCGGGACCACCCGTCGCGCTGCTGACCGGGCTCCGCTTCGACGTACTCGAACTGCCGGCGGACGCGGGCGCCGCGGTGCTGCGGCGGATCGACGCGGCGGGGACCGGGCCGGTGGCGCTCGTGGCGGGCCGGATGCGGCTGCTGGTGGCCGCGGGCGGCGCGGAGGAGCTGCCGGGGCTGCTCGACTGGCTGGAGTGGGGTGGCGTCGCGCTCGATCTGACCGCCGTGGGCGCCGACGGCCGGATGACCGCTCCGGAGCCGCCGGGAAGGCCGAGAGGCCCAAC